>DAOMBL010000149.1:0-7684 GCA_035427325.1 Casimicrobiaceae bacterium | reverse complement strand
AGACGGTCGGCGTCATCGGGGACGGCACGATGGGCAACGGCATCGCGCAGGCCTGCGCGGTCTCCGGGATCGGAGCGGTGATGGTCGACGTGTCCGACGCGGCGCTCGAGCGCGGGCGTGCGGCGATCGCCGGCAGCCTCGACCGGCTCGTCAAGAAGGAGAAGCTCGGTGCGGCCGAGCGCGAAGCCGCGCTCGCGCGGGTGCGTCCGACGACGCGCTACGAGGATCTCGCGGCGGCCGACCTCGTCATCGAGGCCGCGACCGAGAATCCGGCGATCAAGATCGAGATCCTGAGGAAGGTCGACGCGATCGCGAAGCCGGACGCGGTGATCGCGTCGAACACCTCGTCGATCTCGATCACCACGCTCGCGGCGGTCACGAAGCGCGGCGACCGGTTCATCGGCATGCACTTCTTCAATCCGGTGCCGATGATGGCGCTCGTCGAACTGATCCGGGGACTGCAGACCTCGGATGCCACGGTCGCGGCCGCGGGGGATCTCGCGAAGCGCCTCGGCAAGACGCCGATCGTCGTGAAGAACAGCCCCGGATTCGTCGTCAACCGGATCCTGTGCCCGATGCTGAACGAGGCGGTGTTCGCCCTGCAGGAGGGCCTCGCGAGCGCCGAGGCGATCGACGAGGGCATGAAGCTCGGCTGCAACCACCCGATCGGGCCGCTCGCGCTCGCCGACATGATCGGGCTCGACGTGCTGCTCGCGGTGATGAACGTGTTCTACGCCGACTTCAACGATCCCAAGTACCGGCCGGCGCCGCTGCTGAAGGAAATGGTCGCGGCCGGATGGCTCGGCCGCAAGAGCGGCAAGGGTTTCTACGCGTACCCGGCGAAGTAGCGTCGCCCCGCCCGCCTGCGGCCCTGCGCGCGGGACCGATGCCGGCACGGCGCCGCGGGCGTGCTAGGCTGTCCCTCCCGCAGACCTGCTTCGGGAGCCCACGTGCCAGGCCTCCTTCCCTCCGTCGACCCGGACGGACTGCTCGAGTTCTCGGTCGTCTTCACCGACCGTTCGCTCAATCACATGTCGCAGCGCTTCCAGGGCGCGATGCGCGACATCGCCGGCGTGTTGAGGCGCGCCTACCGCGCGCCGACCGCCGTGCTGGTGCCCGGAGGCGGAACCTACGCGATGGAGTCGGTCGCGCGCCAGCTCGCGACCGGCCGCCACGCGCTCGTGATCCGCAACGGCTGGTTCAGCTACCGCTGGACCCAGATCTTCGAGGCGGGCGCCATTCCCGCGCGGACGACCGTGCTCAAGGCGCGTCCGGTGCGCGCCGGGCGACAGGCGCCCTACGCTCCGCCGCCGATCGACGAAGCGACGGCGGCGATCGAGAGCGGCCGGCCCGACGTCGTGTTCGCGGCGCACGTCGAGACCGCGTCCGGCATCCTGCTGCCCGACGACTACCTGCGCGCGATCGCTGCCGCGACGCACGAGGTCGGCGGACTCTTCGTCCTCGACTGCGTCGCGTCGGGCGCGGTGTGGGTCGACTGCGAGGCCTGCGGCATCGACGTGCTGCTGAGCGCGCCGCAGAAGGGGTGGACGAGTTCCCCCGGCGCCGGGATGGTGATGCTCTCCTCGCGCGCCCGCGAGGTCGTCGAGCGCACGACGAGCACGAGCTTCTCGCTCGACCTCCGCAAGTGGCTCGCGATGGCGGACGCCTACGAGAAGGGCGGCCACGCGTACCACGCGACGATGCCCACCGATTCGCTGCTGCGCCTGCGCGATACGATGAGGGAGACGGAGGCCGCCGGCTTCGAACGGCTGCGCGACGCGCAGTGGGATCTCGGGCGCAAGGTCCGCGCGCTCCTCGCGCGCGCCGGGTATCCGAGCGTGGCGGCCGACGGGTTCGCGGCACCCGGCGTGGTCGTGAGCTACACCGACGATCCCGACATCCAGTCGGGCAAGCGGTTCGCCGAGGCGGGACTGCAGACCGCGGCCGGCGTGCCGCTGCAATGCGACGAGCCCGCCGACTTCCGCACCTTCCGCATCGGGCTCTTCGGCCTGGAGAAGCTCTCCGCCGTCGACAGGACGGTGGCGACGCTCGAGAAGGCGCTGGCGAGCGTCGCGACGCGCGAAACGGTGCGCTGAGCGTCCGGGCCCGCGACCGGCGGGCATGCGCGAAGTCCCCGGGCGGACGCGCTCAGCGCGCGGGTGCGACGAACTCGAACGCGACCTCGCCTACGCCCTCGACCTCCGCGCGCACGCGGCAGGGGGCTTCGACCGTGAGCGGCTTGTTGAGGCTGCCCGTGGTGATCACCTGTCCGCGCTTCATGCCGCCCAGGCGGTCGCGCTGCGCGCGCGCCCATGCGACAACCGGCGCCCAGGGGTCTCCCTGCGGGTGCCCGCCGACCGCGTCGTGCACGAGCGCGTCGTCGATCCAGAGGCGCACGCGGCGGGCCGAGAGGTCGAGCGAGGGAAAGCCGCGTGTCTCGCCGCCGCACACGTAGCCGGCGTTCCCCTGCAGGTCCGCGACGAAGCGCGGGAACGGCGTCCCCGACGCGGGCATGCCGCCGCGCGGCGCGAGGATCTCGGCGCCCGCGAGCGCCACGTCGATCGCATCCTCGATCTCGCCGCGCGTGTAGGGCCGCTCCGGCCGCGGCGGCAGGTCGCGGGCGAGGCGGAACGCGATCTCGATTTCGAGGAGCACGCTCCGGTCGGGGGGGAGCGCGATGCGCGCGCCGTGCGCTTCGACCGTGCTCGCGAGCATCGGCGCGGCGACCGGCTCGCCGTCGGGGCCGAAGCCCGCCTTCCACCCGCCGACGCCCTCGGCGAGCGCGATCGCCGTGCCCGCCTGCACCGCATAGGCCTCGCCGATCGAGACGTCGAGCGCGGCGAGGTCCGCCGCGTTCGCGACCCGGCCGCTGCGGTGCGCCGAGGCGAGCGCGTGGACCATCGTTTCGACCGTGGACACCATGGACGTTTCCGTGAAGGGACCGACGCGATTGTAGCGAGAGGCGAGCGGCTACTCGCCGTAGCGCCGCAGTCCGTCGAGATCGAGCACGGTCACGCTGCCGTAGTCGACCCGCAGGAGGCCCTCGGCTTCGAGGCGCTTGAGCGCCTGGTTCACGCGCTGGCGCGACAGGCCGACGAGCTGGCCCAGCTCCTCCTGCGACACGGGCAGCGACGGGCCGACGGCCGGAAAGAGCACCCGGTTGAACAGCCCCGCGAGCGAGCGCGCGAGCCGCGCCTCCGGTCCGTGCAGCCGGCCGTGCTCGACCAGCCCGATGAACTGGCCGAGCCGCTCGTTCAGCTGCACGATCAGGAACCGGTTGAACGCGAGGTTGGAGTCGAGCAGGCGCTGGAACGTCGCGCGCGGCATGTAGGCCACGAGCGACTCGCGCAGCGCGACGATGTCGTAGCGCCGCCGCTCGTCCTTGAGGAGCGACCCCTCGCCGAACCAGCCGCCCGCGCCGATCCCGGTGTAGCTCGTCGACTTGCCCTCCGCCGACACGTTGGCCATCTTCACGAGGCCCTCGATGATGCCGATCCAGTGCTCGACGCGCTCGCCCTTGTGGCAGACCAGGCCGCCCGCGGGACAGGTGCGCACGGCGGTCTCGGCGGCGACCCGGTCGAGGTCCTCGCGGGAGAGCGCGCGGGCCCAGGCGCTCGCTTCGAGCATGGCACGCAGTCGGGGTTGGGTATCGGGCATCGGCGGCGGGCGCCGCGCGGCGCCAAATGTCGGCCCGGCGACAGCGCGGAAGGGGAGCCGCGGCTTACCGTTCGCCGGCCGACGCCCGAATTCTACTGGCACGGGGAGCCCTGGCGGGTCCGCCCGGGCAGGGGATACGTTGCCCGCGCGGATCGCGGGACCTGGGCTAAGATGATCGGCTCCGCGCCGAGGGACGCGCGGCGCGAGGGGCACATCGACCGTCCGGAACCGAAGACGGCGCCCTGCAGCGGGACCCGGAGGTCCCGAGCGAGGAGGAGGAGGATGGAGCAGGCCCTCGACACGTTTCCGCGCCGGCTGCTGCACCAGGCCGCCGTCCGGCCGCGCCATCCGGCGACGCGAGAAAAGGATCTCGGCATCTGGCAGACCTGGAGCTGGGCCGAGGTCGCCGCCGAAGTGCGCGCGCTCGCCTGCGGCCTGGCGTCGATCGGCTTCTCGCGCGGCGACCACCTCGCGATCGTCGGCGACAACCGTCCGAGGCTCTACTGGTCGATGCTGGCCGCACAGTGCCTCGGCGGCGTGCCGGTGCCCATGTACCAGGACGCCCCGACGGCCGAGTTCATCTACGTGCTGAACGACGCGGGCATCCGCTACGCGATCGTCGAGGACCAGGAGCAGCTCGACAAGTTCCTCGAGGCCCGGCCGCAGGTGCGAACGCTCGCGCACATGATCTACGACGACCCGCGCGGCCTGCGGAACTACGTCGGCGAGGGCTTCGAAGGCGTCACCGGCTACGACGCGCTGGTCGCCGCGGGCCGCGAGTACGACCGGGCGCATCCCGGATTCTTCGACGGCGAGGTCGCGAAGGGCAGGACCGACGACGTCTCGATCATGCTCTACACGTCGGGCACGACCGGCAAGCCCAAGGGCGTGCGCCAGAGCCACGCCGCGTTCCTCACGGCCGCCGAGGGCGGCGTCGCTTTCGACCGGCTCGGCCCCGACGACAGCGTGCTCTCCTACCTCCCGATGGCGTGGGTGGGCGACCACCTGTTCAGCTTCGCGCAATGGCTGGTCGCGGGGTTCACGATCAACTGTCCGGAGTCGGGCGAGACGGTGCGCATCGACCTGCGCGAGATCGGGCCGACCTACTATTTCGCGCCGCCCGCGATCTTCGAGAACCTGCGCACGCAGGTGATGATCCGGATGGAGGACGCGGGCGCGATCAAGCGCGCGATGTTCCACTGGGCGATCGGCGTCGCCCGGCGCTGCGGCATGGAGATCCTCGACGGCAAGCCGGTGTCCTTCGCCGACCGGCTCGCCTACCGGGTCGGCAACCTCCTCGTCTACGGGCCGTTGCGCAACGTCCTCGGCATGAGCCGCATCCGTGTCGCCTACACGGCGGGTGCGGCGATCGGCCCGGACCTCTTCCGGTTCTACCGGTCGATCGGCATCAACATGAAGCAGCTCTACGGCTCGACCGAGACCTGCGCCTACGTGTGCCTGCAGCCGGACGACGCGGTTCGCCTCGACACCGTGGGCACGCCGGCGCCCAACGTCGAGGTCAAGCTCTCCCCGGACGGCGAAGTCCTCGTGCGCGGGCCGATGCTCCTGACCGAGTACTACAACCGCCCCGACGCGACCGCCGAATCGATCGACCCGGACGGCTATTTCCGCACCGGCGACGCGGGGCTGTTCGAGCCCGACGGGCAGCTGCGCATCATCGACCGCGCGAAGGACGTCGGGAAGCTCGCGAACGGCACGAGGTTCGCGCCCAACTACATCGAGAACAAGCTCAAGTTCTCGCCGCACGTGAAGGAAGCGGTGGCGTTCGGCCACGACCGCGACATGGTGTGCGCGTTCGTGAACATCGACCTGGGATCGGTCGGCAACTGGGCCGAGCGCCGCGGGCTCGCCTACTCGGGCTACGTGGACCTGGCGGGCAAGGCCGAGGTGATCGATCTCGTGCGCCAGGTGGTCGAGGGCGTGAACGCGGAACTCGCCGGCGAGCCGGGACTCTCGGACTCCCAGATCCGCCGTTTCCTCGTGCTGCACAAGGAACTCGACCCGGACGACGACGAGCTCACCCGTACGCGCAAGGTGCGACGGGGCTTCGTCGCCGACAAGTACAAGGTGCTGATCGACGCGCTCTACGGCGGGCGCGCCGTCCAGCACATCGAGACCCAGGTCAAGTTCGAGGACGGGCGCACCGGCAAGGTGGCGGCCGACCTCGCGATCGTCGACGCGAAGACCTTCGCGCCGGGCGCGGCGCGCCGGGCCGCCTGACCATGGCCGAACGGGTCGTCGGCGACGTCATCCTGAAGCTCGACCGGATCTCGCTCGCGTTCGGCGGCGTGAAGGCGCTGACCGACATCAGTTTCGACGTCCGCGAGCACGAGATCCGGGCGATCATCGGGCCGAACGGGGCGGGCAAGAGTTCGATGCTCAACGTGATCAACGGCGTCTACCACCCGCAGCAGGGCACGATCACCTTCCGCGGCCGCGAGCGGCGGGACATGAACACCCACGACGCGGCGGCGCAGGGCATCGCGCGCACGTTCCAGAACATCGCGCTGTTCAAGGGCATGACGGTCCTCGACAACATCATGACCGGCCGCAACCTGCAGATGAAGACCGGCTTCGTCGAGCAGGCGATCTGGATCGGCCGCGCGCGCCGCGAGGAACTCGCGCATCGGGCCCGCGTCGAGGAGATCATCGACTTTCTCGAGATCCAGCACATCCGCAAGACGCCGGTCGGGCGCCTGCCCTACGGATTGCAGAAGCGCGTCGAACTCGCGCGCGCGCTCGCGGCCGAGCCGCAGCTGCTGCTCCTCGACGAGCCGATGGCCGGCATGAACGTCGAGGAGAAGCAGGACATGTGCCGCTTCGTGCTCGACGTGAACGAGCAGTACGGAACGACGATCGTGCTGATCGAGCACGACATGGGCGTGGTGATGGACATCTCCGACCGGGTCGTCGTGCTCGACTACGGCCGCAAGATCGGCGACGGACCGCCCGACGAGGTTCGCGCGAACCAGACGGTGATCGACGCCTACCTCGGCGTCGCGCATTGATTGGCGTCAATTCGGGGTCAATTCGGGGTCAGAGCCGCAATACTTCCTGACACATCCTTTCGACCGCACGCCGCAGCCAGTCAATTCGGGGTCAGAGCCGCAATATTTCCTGACACATCCTTTCGACCGCACGCCGCAGCCAGGGAATATTGCGGCTCTGACCCCGAATTGACCCCGAACTGACCCACGCCGCCCGCCGCCAGGAAAAAATACGGCTCTGACCCCAGATGACTTTCTTCTTCGAAGTGTTGATCGGCGGCCTGCTCTCGGGCGTGATGTATTCGCTCGTCGCGCTCGGCTTCGTGCTGATCTACAAGGCGTCGGGCGTGTTCAACTTCGCGCAGGGCGCGATGGTGTTCTTCGCGGCGCTGACCTTCGTCGGCGTGATGGAACTCGGCCTGTCGCCCTGGCTCGCGTTCCCGGTCACGCTGCTGGTGATGATCGCGCTCGGGCTCGCGACCGAGCGGGTGGTGCTGCGTCCGCTCGTGAACCAGCCGCAGATCACGCTGTTCATGGCGACGATCGGACTCACCTTCTTCGTCGAAGGCCTCGCGCAGATGACGTGGGGCGCGGCCGTGCGCGGCCTCGACATCGGGCTCGAGGACGTGCCGATCGACTGGCTGATGGACCGGTTCGGCATGAGCATCTCGAAGTTCGACCTCGCGGCGGCCGGCATCGCGGCGATCCTCGTGGCGGCGCTCGCGGTGTTCTTCAACCGCACGCGCATCGGCCGGGCGCTCCGCGCGGTCGCCGACGACCACCAGGCGGCGCTCGCGGTCGGGATCCCGCTGCAGCAGATCTGGGGGATCGTCTGGGGCGTCGCCGGCTTCGTCGCGCTCGTGGCGGGGCTCCTGTGGGGCGCGCGCAACGGCGTCCAGTTCGCGCTGACCTTCGTCGCGCTGAAGGCGCTGCCGGTGCTGATCCTCGGCGGCTTCGAGTCGATGCCCGGCGCGATCGTCGGCGGACGCATCATCGGAGCGACCGAGAAACTGGCGGAG
>DAOMBL010000148.1:0-7735 GCA_035427325.1 Casimicrobiaceae bacterium | reverse complement strand
AGCGCGGCGGACAGGTCTACTTCCTGCACAACGACGTCGACACGATCCGCGGCGCGGCCGAGCGCCTCGCCTCGCTCCTGCCCGAGGCGCGCGTGGCGATCGCGCATGGCCAGATGGGCGAGCGCGAACTCGAGCACGTGATGCGCGACTTCTACGCGCAGCGCGTGAACCTGCTGGTCTGCTCGACGATCATCGAGACCGGCATCGACGTGCCGACCGCGAACACGATCATCATCGAGCGCGCCGACCGCTTCGGCCTGGCGCAGCTCCACCAGCTGCGCGGCCGGGTCGGGCGCTCGCACCACCAGGCCTACGCATACCTGCTGACGCCTCCCGAGGAGGCGCTCTCCGCGCAGGCGAAGAAGCGGCTGGAGGCGATCCAGCTCATGGAGGACCTGGGCTCGGGGTTCTACCTCGCGATGCACGACCTCGAGATCCGGGGCGCGGGCGAAGTACTCGGCGACGAGCAGTCCGGCGAGATGGCCGAGGTCGGCTTCCAGCTCTACGCCGACATGCTGAAGTCGGCGGTGTCGGCGCTGAAGGCGGGACGCGAGCCCAACCTCGCCGAGCCGCTCGGCGTCACCACCGAGATCCAGCTCCACGTGCCCGCGCGCCTGCCCGAGCAGTACTGCACCGACGTCCACGAGCGACTCGTCCTCTACAAGCGGCTCGCCACGGCCGAGGACGCCGACGGCATCGACGCGATCGTCGAGGAACTCGCCGATCGCTTCGGGCCGTTGCCGGAGCCCGCGATCGCGCTGGTCGCGTCGCACCGCCTGCGGCTCGCCGCGAGGCCGCTCGGCGTCCGCAAGGTCGACGCGGGCCCGGAGCGCACGACGATCCAGTTCGTGCCGAATCCGCCGTTCGATCCCGCGAAGCTGATCGCGCGCATGCAGCGCGACGGCCGCAGCCGCTTCGCCGGCCCCGACCGGGTGCGTATCGACCGCGCCGCGCCGCTGCTCGACGAGCGCGTCGCGCTGGTGCGCGAGTTCCTGGGCACGCTCGCGTGAGCGCCCCGCCCGCCCTGCCCCCGTCGGTGCACGTGTTCGTGCGCGACTGGCTCTCGGCGAACCACGTGCTGCTGCGAAGCCGCGACGGGCACGTGCTGGTCGACACCGGCTATTCGCGTCACGTTCCGCTCACGATCGGGCTCGTCGAAGGGCATCGGGGGCTCGACGGCGAGCCGCTCGCGAAGGTCGTCAACACCCACGGCCATTCCGACCACGTCGGCGGCAACGCGGCGCTCGCGGCGCGCCACGGCTGCCCGATCGCGGTGCCCGCGGCCGAGGCGCCGCTCTTCCGCGCCTGGGACGAGAAGGCGCTCCTCTACGGCTACGCCGACCAGCGCGTCGACCGCTTCGACGTGGACGAGACGATCGAGTCCGGCAGCACCCATGTCTGGGGCGGCCTCGAGTGGCAGGCGCTCGCCGCGCCCGGCCACGACATGGGCGCGCTCGTGTTCTTCAACCCGGAGCACCGCATCCTCATCTCGGGAGATGCGCTGTGGCAGCGCGGATTCGGTTTCCTGATGCCGCGCGCGCTCGATCCGCGCGCGATGCCGGCCGCACGCGCGACGCTCGACCTGATCGCCTCGCTCGACGCGCGCGCGGTGATCCCGGGCCACGGCGAGCCGTTCGGCGAGGTCGGCGCGGCGCTCGAATTCGCGTACGCCCGTCTCGCGTCGCTCGAAGCCGACGACGAGCGCGTGGCGCGCTACGCGATCAAGGCGATCTTCGCCTTCGCGCTGCTCGACCGGCGCCGCTTCCCCGAGGCGGCGCTCGCCGGCTACGTGCGCGACACCGGCCTCTACCGCGACATCAACGATGCGGTGCTGCACCTGTCGCCCGAAGCGCTCGCGTCGCTCGTCGTCGACGAACTGCTGCGCGCCGGGGCGATCCGCCGGGAGGGTGGAGACCTGTTGGCGACCGCGGTCGAGGCCGGGTGACGCCCCGTGGAATAATCCGCGTGCCTCCGGTGTTCTCGGCCGGAGGCGCGGCGAGCCGCGCCATCACCCATTCCCTCCGGAGGACCTGAATGAAGCCCGTCGTACCCGTCGTGACAGCGTTGGCCGTGGCCGGCGCCTTCTCCGCAGTCGTCGCAGCGCAAACGCCCGCCGACCGTGCGATCAAGTATCGCCAGGCCGCCCTGTCCACGATGGGATTCCACTTCTTCGGCATCCTCGCGCCGATGGCCAAGGGCGAGCGCCCCTACGATGCGCAGGTCGCCGCGCGCAGCGCGAAGTTCGTCGCGGAGTTGTCCGAGATGCCCTGGCACGACGGGTTTCCCGCCGGTTCCGAATCCGGCGCGCCGACCAAGGCGAAGCCCGAGATCTGGAAGGACAAGTCGAAATTCGAGAAGCTCGCCCAGGCGATGCAGGCGGAGGCGATCAAGCTCGGGCAGGTCGCAGGCACCGACCTCGCGACGATGCGCGCCCAGGTGCAGGCCACCGCGAAGGCCTGCACCAACTGTCACGACGACTTCCGCTCGCGCTGACGCCCGGGAGGCGTCCGGGGACGAGAAGGCCGGGTTCCTGCCCGGCCTTCGTCGTCTCAGCCGGCTGCCGGGGTCTGGCGCACGATCCACCCGACCAAAGCGCCGCACAGGATCATGAGCGCGATCGCCTTCGCCGACGAGGCTCGCGCGGCCTCCGGCGTGCCGAAGCCCGCGGGCAGGCGCTTGCTGCCGACGATCATCGGGCGGATCAGGTTCTCCCGAAACGCGACGAGATAGACGAACACCGCGAGGACGTGGACGGCCGCGAGCGCCACGACGACCCACGCGAGCCGGCGGTGGATCGACGAGAGGAGATCCGACGTTTCCTTCGCGACCGTACGAGCGAGCGGCCCGTCCCAGAACACGTCGTCGTTCGCGTAGAGCCCGAGCGTCGCCTGCGCGAGCATCGCGACCAGCAGCGCGACGACCATCCAGCCGCCCACCGGGTTGTGCGTGGCGTGGATCTCGTGCGGCGGCTTCAACCGCGAGCGGACATAGCGGGCGGCGGCGCGCGGCCCGCGCAGGAACGACGCGAATCGCGCGTTGCCGCTCCCGGCGAATCCCCAGAGGATGCGGAACAGCACGAGCGCGAGCAGCACCTCGCCCAGGCGCATGTGCACGGCCATCGCGTCGCCCTTGCGAAGCCCGGTCGCCACCAGTCCGACGAGGCAGATCACCAACGCCCAGTGCACCACGCGCACCGGCCAGTCCCAGACCGGCACCGCCGCGCGGTCGACGACGGACGCCTTCGACGCCTCGCTCACGGCGCGTCGCTTCGAAGCGCGGAAGTGGCGATCCAGACGACCGCCGGCGGGACGTTGCGCCAGATCCGCTCCGCCCGCCGCCACGAGATCTCCGGCGAGGCGAACGCGAACGGCGGCCGCAGCCCGTAGCTGTACTGCACGAACCTGCGGGCGGGATCGTCGAGCAGGAAGCGCTCGATCACCGCCACGGTGGGCCGCACGAGGTCCTCCGGGAGCGATCGGAACGGGAGCGACGACACCGCCACGGTGCGCGCCGGCTGCGCGAGCAGGGCGTCGGCGCGTTCGTGCACGCATGCGGACAGGACGCGCGCCCGCGGCCAGCGCCGCACGAGGCGACGCGCCATCGCGCCGTCGCGCTCGACCACCGTGAGCCGGGAACGCGGATGGTCGACGGCGAGCCAGTGCGTCACCGAGCCCGCGCCCGCGCCGAGTTCGACGATGCTCTCGAAGCCCGCCGCGTGACGCGACAGCGCGCGCGCGAGCACGCGCGACGACGGCACGATCCCGCCGACGAGCGAAGGCGCGCGCAGGAACTGGACGAGGAAGGTCTCGGCGAACACGCCGGACGCCCCCTGCGGGCGTTCGCGGCCATGACGATGCGCGGCGTCGGGCAGCGCGCTGCCGTCGTCGAGCGCGCGGGCCCGGACGGCGAACGGATGGGGGCGGGCGTCGGGAGGCACGATGGCGGTCAGCGGGGCAGATCGGCGACGAAGGCGCGGACACCGGACAGGAGCATCTCCACGGCGAGCGCGGTGAGCACGAGGCCCATCAGCCGCTCCAGCGCCAGCACGCCGCGCTCGCCGATCACCTGCTGCACGCGGTCCGCGGAGGCGAGCACCGCGAGCGTCACGAGCATCGCGGCCGTGACGGCGGCGACCATCGCGGGCAGCGCCCCGGGTCCGCGCGAGGCCATCAGCATCACGGTCGCGAGCGCCGAAGGTCCCGCGATCGCGGGAATCGCGAGCGGGACGATGAACGGCTCCGACTCCGGCGCGTCGCCGAACACGCCGTCGGGGTGCGAGAAGACCATCCGGAGCGCGATCAGGAACAGGATGACGCCGCCGGCGATCTCGAGCGACGTCTCGGAGAGGTGCATGAGCGACAGGAAGGGCTTGCCGCCGTACAGGAACACGAGGAGGAGCGCGTAGGCGATCGCGCACTCGCGGAGGATCACCCGCCGGCGCCGCCGCGGCGGCACGCCGCGCGTCGCGGCGACCACGAGGGGTACGTTGCCGAAGGGGTCGAGCACGAGCACCAGCAGGACGACCGCGGATAGGAACTCGGGAGTCATGACGGGCCGCCCGAGTATAACCGCGCGGGCGGTCCGGCGCCTCAGTGCAGCTTGACGCGCGGCTCCATGCCCCCGCGCAGCGACCGGCCGATCGAATCGAGAATCACTCGCGCGACCCCGTGGAGCGCGACCTGGTGCGCCTTGTAGAGCGACGCGTACATCCAGCGCGCGACCAGGCCCTGGACGACCAGGCTGCCGCCGATCAGCGCCCCCATCAGGGTGCCGACCGCGGAGAGTTCGCCGAGCGACACGAGCGATCCGTAGTCGCGGAACCGGAAGTACGGCAGCGGCCGGCCGTCGAGACGCGCGCGCATCGACTTCGCGAGCCGGCCCGCCTGCTGGTGGGCGACCTGCGCGCGCGGCGGCAGGATCGCCCCGCTCGCGTGCTGCGGCCACGGGCAGGCCGCGCAGTCGCCGAACGCGAATACGTCCGCGTCGCGCGTCGTCTGCAGGCTCTCACGCACGACGAGCTGGTGCGCGCGATTGGTCTCGAGCCCGCCGAGTCCCGCGAGCCAGCCGGGCGCGCGGATGCCCGCCGCCCACACGACCAGGTCCGCGGACAGGCGCAGCCCGCTCGCCGTGCGCACCTCCGCGCCGGTCACTTCGACCACACGCTCGCCGACGTGCACGTCCACGCGCAGCCGGCCGAGCAGGTCGGCCGCGGCGGCGGCGATTTCCGGGGACAGCGGCGGCAGGATGCGCGGCGCGGCCTCGATCACCGCGATCCTGATGTCGCGCTCCGGCTCGAGGTGGTCGAGACCGTACGCGGCGTGCGCGCGCGTCGTCTGCCGGATCTCCGCGGCGAGTTCGACGCCGGTGGCGCCTGCGCCGATGATCACGATGTCGACGCCCGCCGCCCCGCCTTGCGCCTTGCGCGCGTCCGCGCGCACCGACGCCGCGAGCAGGCGGCGGTGGAAGCGCTCCGCCTGGCGCAGCGTGTCGAGCGGAATCGCGTGCTCCGCGACGCCGGGGACACCGAAGTCGTTCGACTCGGAGCCGACCGCGAGGACGAGCGTGTCCCAGGGCAGAACGCGGACCGGCAGGATCTCACAGGACTCGTCGTCGCGCACGGCCGCGACGCGGATCGTGCGCGCTTCCCGATCGAGACCCTCCATCGCGCCCTGCCGGAACCGGAAGCCGTGCCGATACGCGAGCGCGGGATAGTCGACGCCGTGCGCATCCGGATCCATGCGGCCCGCCGCGACTTCGTGCAGCAGCGGCTTCCAGACGTGCGTCGGATGCGGATCGACGAGCGTCACCTCAGCGCGACCGCGCCTTCCGAGTTTGCGTCCGAGCACGCAGGCGAGCGGCAAGCCGCCCGCCCCGCCGCCGACGATGACGATGCGATGTGCCGCCATGATCGCCCGGTTCCCGCTCTCCGCCGCCGATGATGATGGCGCATCGCGCGAACCGCAACCCCGCGTCAGCGCCCGCGGACCGTGCCTTCGCGCCGCGGATCGGCGCCGCCCGAGAGCCCGTCGCGCGTGCGCACGACCGCCTGCGTGCCGCTCGTCATCGGGATCACCGCGACCTCGTGCCCCATCGCCCGGAGCTTGGGCGCGAGCCCCGCGGCGGCCGTCCCCGCCTCGAGTTCGGTCGGACCGTTGCGGCTGCCGAGGTTCGGCAGCGCGACCGCGGCCTGCGGATCGAGTCCCCAGTCGAGGACCGCGACGATCGTCTTCGCGACGTAGTTGATGATCGACGAGCCGCCCGGCGAGCCGACGACGAGCCGCACGCGGCCGGCCGCATCGTAGACGATGGTCGGCGCCATCGACGAGCGCGGACGCTTGCCCGGTTCGACGCGGTTCGCGATCGCGCGCCCGTCCTGCTCCGGCGCGAACGAGAAGTCGGTGAGCTGGTTGTTGAGCAGGAAGCCGCTCGCGGTCATCAGGCGCGAACCGAAGGCGTCCTCGATGGTCGTCGTCATCGACACCGCGCCGCCGCGCGCGTCGACGATCGACAGGTGCGACGTCGAGGGCAATTCGAGCGCCGCGGCGTCCGCGAACGCGACCTTGCGCCGATGCGCTTCGCGCGGCGGATCGCCCGCCGCCGCGCGTCCGAGGCTCCCCGTCACCGGAATCAGGCGAGAACGCTCGCGCAGGTAGGCCGGACCGACGATGCCCGCCGGCACGTCGACGAACGCCGGATCGCCGACGTACCGGTTGCGGTCGGCGTAGGCGAGCCTTCCGGCCTCGCTCAGGACGTGCGCGCTCCAGAACGACTCGACCCCCATCGCCGCGAGGTCGAAGCGTTCGAGCATGCCGAGGATCGCGAGCACCGTGGTGCCCCCCGACGACGGCGGCGGCATGCCGCAGACGCGGTAGCGGCGGTAGGCGCCGCATGCCGGTTCGCGCTCCACCGCACGGTAGCCGGCGAGATCGGCGAGCGTCAGGTCGCCCGGGCTTCGCAGGTGCGAGCGCACGGTGGACACGATGTCCGCTGCGATGGCGCCCGTGTAGAACGCGTTCGCGCCCTCGCGCGAGAGCGTGCGCAGCGTGGCCGCGTAGGCGGGATTGCGGAGGCGCGCGCCCGCCTCGAGCGGCTTCCCCGCCGCGTCGTGAAAATACGCCGCCGCCCGGGGACTTCCCGCGAGATGGCGGTCCGCCGCGATCAGGGTCGCGAGCCGCGGCGACACGACGAATCCCTGGTCGGCGAGCGCGATCGCGGGCTCGAACAGGCTCGCCCACGGCAGCCTGCCGTGCTTCCGGTGCGCGAGTTCGAGCAGTCGCACGAGTCCCGGCACGCCCACCGACAGGCCGGTCGCGACGACGGCGTCGAACTTCGCCGGCGATCCGTTCTCCGTCAGGAACCGCGCGGGGGTCGCGGCCGCGGGCGCCGTCTCCCGCCCGTCGTACGCATGCAGCCTGCCGCTTGGTGCATCGTGGACGAGCATGAACGCGCCGCCGCCGAGCCCCGACGACTGCGGCTCGACGAGCCCGAGCACCAGTTGCGCGGCGATCGCCGCGTCGACGGCGGACCCTCCGCGCGCGAGCATCGCGTAGGCGGCGTCGGTCGCGTGCGGATTCGCCGTCGCGGCGATGAAGCGGCGGGCTTCGACCGCGGCCCGGTCGTTCCAGCCGCTCGCGCCTTCCGGTGCCCGCTGCGCCGCGGCGGGCGCGGCAGCGAGCGCCACGGCGAGCGCCACGGCGAGCGCGGCGATGCACCGGCGATCGCGGATCATCCGGGG
>DAOMBL010000147.1:0-7738 GCA_035427325.1 Casimicrobiaceae bacterium | reverse complement strand
TCTCGATGTGTTCACCGGCGAAACGCTGCCTGCCGCGCTCGCCGACTTCGAGCGGACCGCGGCCTCGGCGACCCCCGGCGCCGTGGCGGTTCGCGCGCCCGCCCGGCGAGCGGTGGCACGCCGTCGTTCGGCAGACGCCGACGCACGCGCGTGCGTCGCCTCGGGACGCTTCACGCGCTTCGTGTTGACGGCGTCGCGCGCGACCGCCGCGACACACGCAACTTCAGCGTCCGCCGAGTCCGCCATGCGCTTCGCGGTCCGCGTCCTCGACCGCCGCGCGTCGCGTCTCGCGAGGGCGGGGGCGAAGCTCGCGGTCGCCGGCACCGACGAGCGCCACGCCGTTCGCATCGCCGCGAAGAAGCTGCGCTACGCGGCCGAGTTCTTCGCGGCATGGTTCCCGAGGAAGCGGACGCGCGCCTACCGCGACGCGCTCGCGCTCCTGCAGCAGGTGCTCGGCGAATGGAACGACGCGGCCGTCGCGCCGCGAATCGCGGCCTCGATCGCCGGTCCGACTGCCCCGGCGGCGGTCGCGGTCGACGCCTGGGCCGCCGGACGCGCGGGCGACGCCGCGCGACGACTTGACGCCGCGTGGGCGCGCTTCGCGGTGGCGAAGCCGTTCTGGACGCGCGCCTGAGCCACGTGCCCGACGATCCCGGCCCCTACCGCCCGCCGGCGTGGCTGCCCGGCGGGCACGCGCAGACGATCTGGCCCGCGCTGCTGCGCAGGCCCGACGTTCCCCTGCGCCGCGAGCGCGTCGCAACGCCGGACGGCGACGTCTGGTCGTTCGACTGGATCGACGCACCGGCGCGTGCCGGCGCCCCGGTCGTCGTCCTGTTCCACGGTCTCGAAGGCAACTCGTCGTCCCACTACGCGCGCGCCCTGCTCCACGCGGCGCGCCTCGAAGGCTTTCGCGCCGTCGTGCCGCACTTCCGCGGCTGCGCGGGCGAGCCGAACGGCAAGCCGCGCGCCTACCACATGGGCGATCACGAGGAAGTCGGCGCGATGCTCGCCGCGGTGCGCGAGCGCATCGGACCGGACGCCACGGTGCACGCGGCGGGCGTCTCGCTCGGCGGCTCGGCGCTGCTGAACTGGCTCGGCCGCGCGGGTCGCGGCGCCTCGTCGTTCGTCTCGCGCGCGGCGGCGGTATCCTCGCCCGCGCACATTCCGCCCGCGGGGCACTCGCTCGATCGCGGCGCGAACCGGTTGTACGCGCGTCTGTTCCTGCGAACGCTCAATCCCAAGGCGAGGACGATCGCTCGACGCTTCCCGGACCGCATCGACGCCGCGAGGACGCGGCGCTTCACCCGCATGCGCGACTTCGACGACGCGGTGACGGCGCCGCTGCACGGCTTCGCGGACGCGCTCGACTACTGGACGCGGGCCTCGTCGCGGCCCTGGCTCGCCGGCATCGCCGTGCCCACGCTGATCCTCAACGCGTGCAACGACCCGTTCGTCCCGCGCGACGCCCTCGCGCGCGAGGCAGACGTGTCGGCGAGCGTGACGCTGGAGCGGACCGCCGGCGGTGGACACGCCGGCTTTCTCTCCGGCGCGCCTCCGGGTTGCCTCGACTGGTTGCCGCGCCGCCTGCTCCACTGGTTCTCGGCGAACCGGTGACGCCGAACGGTATCATGCGCGAGAATCGCGGGCCTGCCAGGCGCTCCCGTCTCCGACGCCCGTTCCCGACCCGGGTTCGACATGACCGAATGAGAAGGGCGCTGCGCCGGGAAGCTAGGCGAAGGCGCCTCCGCCTCCCCCGAACCGCCAGCCAGTCCGGATCCTTCCCCGACATCGCCCATGACCCTCCCCCCCGAGATCTTCAAGGCCTACGACATCCGCGGCATCGTCGGCCACACGCTCACGCCTGACATCGTCCGCGTCATCGGCCGCGGCCTCGGGACGCTCGCGCGCGAGGCGAAGCGGCCCGCGATCGCGATCGGGCGCGACGGACGGCTCTCGGGCCCGGAACTCTCCGTGGCGCTCGCCGACGGCATTCGCGCGTCGGGCACCGACGTGATCGATGTCGGCATGGTCGCGACGCCGATGACCTATTTCGCGAGCCACGCGCTCGACACCGCCTGCAGCACGATGGTGACCGGCAGCCACAACCCGCCCGACTACAACGGGCTCAAGATGGTGATCGACGGCACGACGCTCGCGGGCGAGGCGATCCAGGCGCTCCGCGCGCGGCTCGAGCGCGGCGAGGTCGCCTCGGGCGACGGTCGATATCGCGTGCACGACATCGGCGGCGCGTACCTCGACCGCATCGCCGGCGACGTGCGCCTCGCGCGGCCGATCAGGATCGCGGTGGACTGCGGCAACGGCGTCGCCGCGGCCTACGCGCCGGCCCTGTTCCGGAAGCTGGGCTGCGAGGTCGTCGAACTCTACTGCGACGTCGACGGTCGCTTCCCGAACCACCACCCGGATCCGTCGCAGCCGAAGAACCTCGCCGACCTGATCGCACGGCTCGCGCGGGGCGACTGCGAACTGGGCCTCGCGTTCGACGGCGACGGCGACCGGCTGGGCGTCGTCACGAAGGAAGGCCACGTGATCTATCCGGACCGCCAGCTCATGCTGTTCGCGGCCGATGTGCTCGCGCGCGCGCCCGGCGCGACGATCATCTACGACGTCAAGTCGACACGGAACCTCGGTCCCTGGATCGCGCGACACGGCGGCAAGCCCCTCCTCTGGAAGACCGGCCATTCGTTCATCAAGGCCAAGCTCAAGGAGACGCAGGCCGCGCTCGCCGGCGAGATGAGCGGCCACACCTTCTTCGGCGAACGCTGGTTCGGGTTCGACGACGGCATGTACGCGGGCGCGCGGCTGCTCGAGATCCTGTCGCGCAGCGCGAACCCTTCCGCGGTGCTCGACGCGCTGCCGGACGCGCATTCGACGCCGGAGCTGCAGATGCCGGTCGCCGAAGGCGACCAGCACGCGCTCGTGCGCGAACTCGTGGAGACGGCGCGCTTCCCCGGCGCGCGCGAGGTGATTCGCATCGACGGGCTGCGCGTCGAGTACCCGGACGGATTCGGCCTCGCGCGCGCCTCGAACACCACCCCGACGGTCGTGCTTCGCTTCGAGGCGGACACCCCCGAAGCGCTCGAACGCATCCGGCGCGAATTCCGCCGCGCGCTGGGTGAAGTGCGGCCCGCGTCCAGCCTGCCGTTCTGAACACGGGGCGCCCATGGACTCCGCTGCGCTCGCCGTCACAGCCGCCGACATCGAGGCCGCGCGCGAGCGCATCCGCGGCGGCATCTACGAGAGCCCCTGCGTCGAGTCGATCCCGCTGTCGAAGCTCACCGGCGCGCACATCTTCTGCAAGCTCGACTACCTGCAGCGGACCGGGAGCTTCAAGGAGCGCGGCGCGCGCAATGCCCTGCTGCAGCTGCCCCACGCCGCGCGCGCGCGCGGCGTGATCGCGGCGTCGGCCGGCAACCACGCGCAGGGCATCGCCTACCACGGCAGCCTCCTCGGCATCCCGGTCACGGTGGTGATGCCGCGCTTCGCCCCGCTCATCAAGGTGACCAACTGCCGGAACCTCGGCGCAACGGTCGTGCTGCACGGCGAGGACCTGACCGAGGCGCGCGCCAAGGCCCAGGAACTCGCCGAGGAACGCGGCCTCACGTTCATCCACCCGTACGACAACGCGCACGTCGTCGCGGGCCAGGGCACGATGGGCCTCGAGATCCTCGAACAGACGCCGGAGGTCGAGGCGATCGTCGTGCCGGTGGGCGGCGGCGGGCTCATCGGCGGCATCGGCATCGCCGTGAAGGCGAGGAAGCCGTCGGTCGAACTGATCGGCGTCGAGCCCGAGAACGCGCCGTCGCTCGCCGCGGCGTTCGCGCGGCACGGGCCGGTGCAGGTCGCGATGTCGCCGACGCTCGCCGACGGGCTCGCGGTCGCGCAGACCGGCGCGATCAACTACCCGATCGCGCGGCGCGTCGTCGACCGGCTCGTCACCGTCGACGAAGCCTCGATCGCGCTCGCCATCCTGCGCCTGGTCGAACTCGAGAAGAGCGTCGTCGAGGGCGCGGGCGCCGCGCCCCTCGCCGCGTTCCTCGCCGGCAGGCTCGACCATCTGAAGGACCGGCGCGTGGTGCTGGTGCTGTGCGGCGGCAACATCGACCTCACGATCCTCGACCGCGTGATCGAGACCGGGCTCGTCACCGACGGGCGGCTCGCGCGTTTCTCCGTTTCGATCTCCGATCGCCCCGGCGGCCTCGCGCGCCTCACCTCGGTCATCGCGGAGACCGGCGCCTCGGTCAAGGAGATCGTGCACGACCGCACCTTCGCGGGACCGGACCTCTCCGCCGTGCGCGTCGTCTGCGTCGTCGAGACGACCGGCCACGAGCACGTGAGGCGCCTGCACGAGGCGCTCGGGAACGCCGGCATCCGCGTCGAGGCCTAGCGCGACGGTGTCCGCGCGGTCAGGCGGGCTTCCGCCGGACGATGAGTTTCCGCGCGACCGCCACGACCGCGACGCCGGCGAGACCCGCGATGTCGCTCCAGGCCGCCGGATAGACGAGCGCGAGCCCGGAGGCGATCAACACGACCCGCTCGACCGCCGACAGGCGCCCCGCGAGCCATCCCTGCGCGCCGCAGGCGAGCGCGGCGATGCCGATCATCGCGGTGGCGGCGATTTCCGCGACGCCGAGCCAGGTCCCCGCCGGCGGCGTCTTGAGGAGCAGGCCGACGCCGTCGGGCGAGAGCACGAACACGAACGGCACCACGAAGGCGGGCAGCGTGTACTTCCACGCCTGCAGCGTCGTCCGGTACGGGTTGCCGCCGGTGATGGCGGCGGCCGCGAACGGCGAGAGCGCGGTCGGCGGCGACACCTCGGAGAGCACCGCGTAGTAGAAGATGAACATGTGCGCGGCGAAGTCCGGTACGCCGAGCTTCGTGAGCGCCGGCGCCGCGATCACCGCGCAGATGATGTAGCTCGCGGTCACCGGCACCGCGAGGCCGACGATCCAGACGATCAGCGCGGTGTAGATCGCGGTCAGCACGAGGCTGCCGCCGGCGTAGCTGATCACGATCGCGGAGAACTTGAGGCCGAGCCCGGTCTTCGCGACCACGCCGACGATGATGCCCGCCGCCGCGCACACCGCCGCCACGTTCAGCACCTGCGCCGAACCGTCGCGCATCGCCCGGACGAGCCTGCGCGGCACGAGGGCGTGCTCGCGGTCGAGGAAGCTCACCGCGAACGTCACCACGGTCGCCCAGAACACCGACAGGATCGGCGAGAACCCCATCACCAGGAAAACGACGATCGCGGCGAGCGAGACGAAGTGGAAGCCGTAGCGCCGCGTGATCCGCCACAGCGAATCCACCTTCGCGACGGCGCCCTCCGACATCCCGAAGCGCCGCACGTCGATCTCGACCATCACGAGGAGCGAGAGGTAGTAGAGGATGGTCGGCACGACCGCCATCAGGATCACGTCGAGGTAGCCGATCTTCAGGAACTCCGCGATCAGGAACGCGGCGGCGCCGAGGACCGGCGGCGAGATGATCGCGCCCAAGCCGCCGGCCGCGAGCAGGCCGCCCGCGGCGTCCTTGCCGTAGCCTGATTTCGCGAGCATCGGCCAGGCGACCGAGCCGATCGTGACCGTCGTCGCGACGCCCGAGCCCGACGGGCCGCCGAGCAGGAACGATGCGAGGACCACGGTCCGTCCGGCGCTCGCGTGCTTGCCGCCCATCGCGGCGAAACTCCAGTCGAGGAAGAACCGGCCCGCACCGGAGTGCTGCAGGAACGCCCCGTAGATCGTGAACAGGATGATGAGCGAACTCGACACGTCGACCGCGGTGCCGAAGACGCCCTCAAGCGTCTGATACAGGAAGCCCGCGAGGCTCGCGAGGTCGTAGCCGCGATGCGCCCACTGGCCGGGAAGCCACGGACCGGCGAACGCGTAGGCGATGAACGCTCCGATGACGCCGGTCATGATCCAGCCCGACGTGCGCCGGCAGGCCTCGAGCACGAGGAGCACGAACGCGACGCCGAAGAAGGTGTCGGACCGGTTCGGCATCACGTTGCGGTCCCAGATGTCGTCGCCGCCCGCGAGCAGGTAGGCGATCGTCACGAGGCCCAGCAGTGCGCCGACCACGTCCCACCACATCAGCCGGTTCCGGTAGCGCGGCGCGATCGGGAACAGCAGGAAGACGAGCACCAGCACGAACCCGACGTGCACCGGCCGCAGCACCTGCGCGGGCACGATGTCGACGGCCGCGTACAGATGGAAGACGCTCATGACGACGAGCAACGTCGTCGCCAGCGCCGCCAGCGCGCCGCGGAAGCGGCTGGTCGCGCCCTCGTCCTGTTCGACGAACGCTTCCGCGGCCTTCAGCCGCTCCTCGCTCACGGCCTCGACGGCCGGAGGGTCGCTCCCGGGGGTGTGCGGTCCGGACACTCGCGGTCCTCCTCGTCGATCGGCGGAGTCTAGCGCCACGACCCCCGACGTGAAACGGGGCGGACCCCGTGGCCGCCCCGTTCCGAAGTCCTGCCTGCGCGAAGGTCAGTTCGCGAACCTGATGCCCTGCTCCTCGAAGTACTTCTTCGCGCCCGGATGCCAGGGGAGCGGCGACCCGACCGCCTGGTAGCGGAGATCGATGTTGCTCGCCTCCTTGTGCACGGCGACCAGCTCGGGCTTCTTCTCCATGAGCGTCTTGACGATCTGGTAGGCCATGTCGTTGCTCATCTTGTCGCTCGTGACCAGGATGTTCCAGACGTCGATGTTCTCGACCGGCTTGTCCTGCCCCGCGTACGCATTCGCCGGGATGACCCCCTTCACGTAGAGCGGTCCGTACTTCTGGTTCATCGCGGCGATCGCCTCCGAGTGGTCGATCAGCTTCACCTTGACACCGGGGGTGGCGGCCAGGTCGGTGATCGCCGCGGTCGGCACGCCGCCGACCCAGAAGAACGCGTCGATCTTCCGGTCCTTGATCGCGTTGACGCTCTCCGCCGCGCCGAGGCGCTCCTGGTGGATGTCCTTCTTCGGGTCGATGCCGATCGCCTCGAGCACGCGCAGCGTCATCACTTCCACGCCGCTGCCCGGCGAACCGGTCGACACGCGCTTGCCGCGGAGGTCGGAGAGCTTGTTGATGCCCGAGCCTTCGACGGTGACGACCTGCATCCGGTTCGGATAGAGCACCATCAGCGTGCGGGCCGCGACCGGGGCATCCTTGAACTTGCCGGTGCCCTTGTACCCGTCCCACGCCGCGTCGACCATCGAGAAGCCGACCTCCGACTTGCCGCTGGCGATGAGCTTCAGGTTGTCGACCGAGCCTCCGGTGACCTCCGCGGTCGCCGTCATGCCCGGGACGTACTTCGACAGGATGTTCGCCATCCCGCCGCCCAGCGGATAGTAGACGCCCCCGGTGCCGCCGGTCGTGATCGAGATCTGGTTCTGCGCCTGCGCGAGCGAGGGGACGGCCAGCGCAGCGGAGAGGGTGATCGCGGCGAGGGCCGCGCGAGTCCATGCGTGCATGCCAGGTACCTCCAGCGGTGGAACCGGCGCGGATGCGTCGCCGGCTGGCGGCGCCCTCGCCCATGCCTTCGCGCTCGCCGCGCGCGGCCACGGATCGGGACGACCTGCCGTTTCGGTCGCGCGAGTGTACCGCAGATCCGGGGCCGGCCGCGCCCGGTGCCGGCGGGATCGGAGCGGCGCGCCGCGTGTCGGACGACGCCGGGACCGCGGCCCGCGCGCCGGCGCCGAGCCGGGCGCGCAGTTCGGGCGCATCCAGCAGC
>DAOMBL010000146.1:0-7757 GCA_035427325.1 Casimicrobiaceae bacterium | reverse complement strand
GACGCTGCGCGGGAGGGTCACGGAAGGGTCCTAGGGGGTGTCCCTAGTTTGGGTGGCGACCAAGCGGCTCGATTCGCGCCGCTCGGCGGTCAGCCGAGCCCTGGAATGCCCTGTGCCGTCTGGTCATGATCAGATCTCGATCCGCCACTGATGCCTGTGTGTGAAAACCGGCCGGGACCGGCGCCGGCCGTTTCGACCGAGCGGAAGCGTCGCGTGGCGTGTGCTGCCGCCAGCGGAGCTCGATATTGGGGACATCCCCTAGATACCAGATCCCTCGTCAGCTCACCTCCTACAATGCTGCGCCAGCCGGAGGCGAGCCCACGGCGAACGAAGCGAGGCGTGCAGGGGGTCCGGGGGTTCACCCCCGGGGACTTCGGCGGAGCTGGGTGGGCGGGACCGTCAATTGGTCTCTTCGAACTCGGCGTCGATGACGTCGCCCTTCTTCTTCTCGCCGCCCGGCGCGGGTCCCGGCTCCGAGGCTCCGGCGCCCGGAGCAGCGCCCGGAGCAGCGCCCGGCGCACCTCCTGCAGACTCGTCGAGCTTGCTGGCCATGGCGTACGCCTCCTTCTCGAGGCGCCCGAGCACGTCCTGCACCTTCTCGTCGTCCTGCTTCTCGATGGCCGCGCGCCCTTCCTTGATCAAGGACTCCAGGCTCGAGACGTCGGCGCCCTGGAGCTTCTCGCGGTTCTCGCTGATCTGCTTTTCCAGCGTGTAGCGCAGGTTGTCGAGCTTGTTGCGCCGCTCGATCTCCTCTCGGCGCCGCTTGTCCTCGGCCTCGTGCTCGCCCGCTTCCTTCACCATGCGGTTGATGTCGTCGTCGCTGATGCCGCTGTTGGCGGTGATGGCGATGCGCTGATCCTTGCCAGTGGCCATGTCCTTGGCGGTGACCGCCAGGATGCCGTTCGCGTCGATGTCGAAGGTGACCTCGATCTGCGGCACGCCGCGCGGCGCGGGCGGGATGCCCTCGAGGTTGAACTGCCCGAGGCTCTTGTTGCCCGACGCCATCTGGCGCTCGCCCTGCAGCACGTGGATCGTCACCGCCGACTGGTTGTCGTCGGCGGTCGAGAACACGTTCTGCGCCTTGGTCGGGATCGTCGTGTTCTTCTTGATGAGCGGGGTCAGCACGCCGCCCAGCGTCTCGATGCCGAGCGTGAGCGGCGTCACGTCGAGCAGGAGCACGTCCTTGCGGTCGCCCGCGAGCACGGAAGCCTGGACCGCGGCGCCGGCCGCGACGGCCTCGTCCGGGTTCACGTCCTTGCGCGGCTCCTTGCCGAAGAACGCCTTGACCACGTCCTGCACCTTCGGCATGCGCGTCTGGCCGCCGACGAGGATGACGTCGGCGATGTCTCCGAGCTTGACGTCGGCGTCCTTGATCGCCGTGCGGCAGGGCTCGATCGTGCGCTGGATCAGGTCCTCGACCAGCGCCTCGAACTTCGCGCGCGTCACCTTGATCGACAGGTGCTTGGGGCCGTTCTGGTCGGCGGTGATGTAGGGCAGGTTGATCTCGGTCTGCTGCGACGACGACAGCTCGATCTTCGCCTTCTCCGCGGCCTCCTTGAGGCGCTGCAGCGCGAGCACGTCGTTCTTGAGGTCGACGCCCTGCTCCTTGCGGAACTCGGTGACGATGTAGTCGATCAGGCGCTGGTCGAAGTCCTCGCCGCCCAGGAACGTGTCGCCGTTGGTCGACAGCACCTCGAACTGGTGCTCGCCGTCCACGTCCGCGATCTCGATGATCGAGATGTCGAAGGTGCCGCCGCCGAGGTCGTACACGGCGATCTTGCGGTTGCCTTCCTTCTTGTCGAGCCCGAACGCGAGCGCGGCCGCGGTCGGCTCGTTGATGATCCGCTTGACCTCGAGGCCCGCGATCTTGCCGGCGTCCTTGGTCGCCTGGCGCTGCGAGTCGTTGAAGTACGCCGGGACCGTGATCACGGCCTCGGTCACTTCCTCGCCGAGGTAGTCCTCGGCGGTCTTCTTCATCTTGCGCAGGATCTCCGCCGACACCTGCTGCGGCGCGATCTTCTTGCCGCGCACCTCGACCCAGGCGTCGCCGTTGTCGGCCTTCACGATCCTGTAGGGCATGAGGCCGATGTCCTTCTGGACCTCCTTCTCCTCGAAGCGGCGGCCGATCAGGCGCTTCACCGCGAAGATCGTGTTGCGCGCGTTGGTCACCGCCTGCCGGCGCGCGGGCGCGCCGACGAGGATCTCGCCGTCGTCCGCGTACGCGACGACCGAGGGCGTCGTGCGGCCGCCCTCCGAATTCTCGATCACCTTGGTCTGCCCGCCCTCGACGATGGCGACGCAGCTGTTGGTGGTTCCGAGGTCGATGCCGATGATCTTGGCCATGGAAAAGCTCCGGTGCGAATGGATGGGTCTGAAGCGAAAATGGGGTCCGGGACGGTCAACGCAAGGCGCTCACGCGCCGCCGGCGGCCTCGTCCGCGGGGCCGCTCGAGACCGCGACGAGCGCGGGGCGGAGCACCCGGTCGTTCAGCAGGTAGCCCTTCTGGAACACCTGCAGCACGGTCTGCGCGGGTTTCGCCGACGGGATCATCGTCATCGCCTGGTGGCGGTTGGGATCGAACTTCTCGCCCGCCGGGTCGACCACGACGATGCCGGAGCGGTCGAACGCCGTGGCGAGCGTCTTCAGCGTGAGTTCGACCCCTTCGCGCAGTTGCTCGGGACTCGCCTGGGTCGACGCCAGGGCCTGCTCCAGCGCATCCCGGACCGGCAGGAGCTCGCCGGCGAAGCGCTCGATCGCGAACTTGTGGGCACGGGCGACGTCGGCCTGACCGATCTTTCGGACGTTCTCGGTCTCGGCCTTGGCCCGCAGCCAGGCGTCCCTCAGATCTGCGACCTCGGCCTCCGCCTTCCGGAGGATCTCGGCGAGGTCCGGGGCCGGATCGGCCGGGGCGGCGTCGGCAACCCGGTCGATGTCGGGCAGTTCGTCGCCCGGAAGGGGGGGGTGGTTCAGTCCATTCATGAGCCGGGATCGGGTCGGGTGCAATGACAACCCTCCCAGCATGGGGGCGAAGGGCGCCCCTTCAACCCCGAAAAGTAGGGTCAGACTCGCCTTTCGGGAAAAGCAGGGTCAGACTCGACTTTCCGCCAACGCCAGCGCCCTGTCCCAAGGGCACGCGGAAAGTCGAGTCTGACCCTACTTTTCTGACCCTACTTTTCCGAAAGTCGAGTCTGACCCTGCTTTCGCTCGACGATCACCCGGCGAACCCGCCCCCGCGCAGGAACTCGATCTCCTCGGGCGTGCTTTCGCGGCCGAGCATCGCGTTTCGGTGGGGGAATCGCCCGAAACGACGCACGATGTCGCGGTGGCCTTCGGCGTGCGCCTGCCAGGTCGGCCCGAGTCGGGCATTGAGCGTCACCGACACCATCTGGTCGTCGAGCGACTCCGAATGTGCGAAGGGCAGGCAGAAGAAGAGCCGCAGCCCCCTATCCACCCGGTCCATGTGCCCCGCGGCCTGCGCCGCCCGGGCGAACCGGAGCGCCAGTCCGTCGGTGGCGTACATGTGGGCGCTGCCGCGGAATGCGTTGCGGGGAAACTGGTCGAGCAGGATCAGCAGGGCAAGCGCGCCTTGGGACGTCGCGGCCCAGTCGTCGTGCTCGCGCCGAGACGCCGCCAGATGCAGCGCGAGGAAGCGTTCGCGGAAATCACGGTCGAAGGCGGGATCCTTGCTGAACCACCTTCCACGTTCGCCGGCCCGACGCCAATAGTCGACGACGTGCTCGAGCATCGACGCGCCGCGCCGCGCCGCGGCCGCGCTCAGGTCGATTGCCATGTCCACGGAGGAAAGTAGGGTCAGACTCGACTTTCCGGATGGCTTGGGAATGTGGCCAGCGATAGCGGAAAGTCGAGTCTGACCCTACTTTCCTGCGACGCGTGAAGATTCACGAGCGCGACAGCTGCCAGGCGACGACGCCGGCGACGATCGCCGGAACGAGGAACACCAGCACGAGGATCGGCGCCTCCTCGCGCACGCTGTATCCCGCGTGGCTCACGCCGACCCACATGTTCACGAGCGCCACCGCGAGCCACGCCGGCACGAACAGCCTGGCCGCGAGCGCCATGCCCGCGGCGCTCGCGCCCCACAGCCAGCCGAACAGTACGAAGACACCCAGAAGCGCGAGTCCCCCGCCGATCACCAACGCAACATGCATGTGTGCTCTCCTGAAGTCGAGGCCGTCCCGATCAGCGCCGGATCCAGCCGCGGTAGAAAGCCATCCCGCGTTCCAGCTGCGGCCCGATCGCGAAACCGCGACGCAGCATCTCGTCGAGATCGGCCTGCGCGATCTCCATCACGTAGCTGCGTGCGGTAGCCACGATGCGCGTGCTGCCGCCCAGCGCCAGCATGTCGCGCCCGCCGTACCAGTTGGCCGCATCGGCCCGACCCGCGCTGGCGCTGCGTTCGCCCTGCTCGATGCGCCATTCGCCGTCGAGCAGCACCCAGAAGCGATCGCCACCACGCCGGGTGGTGGCGATCTCGGCGCCCGCCGCGACCGCCCATTCTCGTGAGTGATCGATGACCCACTGCAATTCGTCGCGCGACAACGCCGCGAAGAACGGCACCTTCGCCAACAGGTGCAGGTAGGTCACCGAAGGCGTCATGCCCGGCCCCGGAGGTGCCACCGTCGACTGCGCGCAACCGGCGAGCGGCCCGAACGCGACGATGAGGCCGAGCCGCATGACACGACGCCGCGCTTGCGGATCGAGTCGGTCGACGCGCGCCATCACTTGGTGGTGTACCCGCCATTGATCAGCAGCGTCTGTCCGGTGATCCACCAGCCGTCGCTCACCAGGTGGCGAATGAATGGCACCACGTCCTCGATGTCCGTCAAGCCAGTGCGCGAGAACGGAGAGAGCGCCGCCGCGGTCTTGTGGTAGGCCACGGCGTCCGCGCCTTCGGCCGGATAGAAGAACGGCGTGTCCATCGGTCCCGGGCCGACTGCGGTAACCGAGATGCCGCGCGCGCCGAACTCCTTGGCCGCCGCGCGCGTGAAGTGCTCGACCGGTGCCTTGGTTCCGGCATAGGAAGCGTAGAACGGCGTGAACGCCCCGAGCAGCGAGGTCACGAGGGTCAGCACCTTGCCGTGGTCGTTGACGTGCTTGCCCGCCTCTTTCAGGAAGAAGAATGCGGTCTTGGCGTTGACCGCGCTCATCTCGTCGTACTCGGCTTCGCTGATCTCGGCGATCGGCTTCTTCAGCACCTTGCCGACGGTGTTGATGGCGATGTCGGGCCTGCCGACGGCAGCGATGGCGTCGGCGAAGAGCTTCTCCATGGCTGCGGCCCGGGTCAGGTCGGCCTGCAGCGCGATGGCCTTGGCGCCCAGCTTCTTCACCGCATCGACGGTGGCTTCAGCGTCGGAGCGCGTGGCCGCGCTGTTGTAGTGGATGGCCACGGCCTTCGCGCCGTGTCCGGCCAGATCCCTTGCGATCAGGCCGCCCAGGTTCTTGGCGCCGCCCGCGATCAGTACGACCTTGCCCTTGATGCCGTGTTTGTCCGACATGCCGCGCTCCTGTGGTGATGGTGGAAATCGCAATGAAGTCTATTGGACAGATGTGCCGGCACAAATGCACAATGCAATGCTAGACCATTCAAATCTCGCGAATAATCACCCGTGGATCGCATCGATCGACTGCGCGTCTTTGTGCGTGTCGCCTCCTGCCGCAGTTTTGCGCAGGCGGCCGACCAGTTGGGCCTGCCGCGTGCCTCAGTGACGCTCGCAATCCAGCAACTGGAAGCACGACTGGGGACGAGGCTTCTGAGCCGCACGACGCGGCGCGTCGGATTGACGCAGGACGGCGAGGCGCTGCTCGAGCGCGCCGCTGCGCTGATCGCCGATATGGAGGACATCGAGCAGCAGTTCCGGCCGGCCGCCGGCGCGGTCGCAGGCCGATTGCGCGTCGATGTGCCCGGCCGCATCGCGCACCGGCTCGTCGCGCCTGCGCTACCCGCGCTGCTCGCCCGCCACCCGGAACTGCGGATCGAGATCGGCTCCAGCGACCGCGCTGTCGATCTGGTGCACGAGGGCATCGACTGCGCGCTGCGCGTCGGCGTTCTTGCGGCGAGCAGCCTGGTGGCGCGCCCGCTGGGCTTCGTCGAACTCATCAACTGCGCGAGTCCTGCCTATCTCGCCCGTCACGGCACCCCGCACGGACCGCAGGATCTGTCCATACACGATGTGGTCGACTCCGTATCGCCCAGCTCGGGTCGCGTCGCGCCGTGGGAGTGGGTCGCTGACGGGCACACGCACACCGCATTGCCGCAAAGTCGCGCGAGCGCCAACAACGCCGAGACGTACATCGCCTGCGCTCTGGCAGGACTGGGGCTGATCCAGATTCCCGCCTTCGACGTGCAGCAGCACCTTTCCGCCGGGGAGCTCGTATCGCTGATGCCCGAGGCGCGCGCGGCGCCGATGCCAGTACACCTCGTGTATCCGCACCGAAAGCACCTGTCGCGACGACTGCAGACGTTCATGACCTGGATTGAAGAATTGATGCGGCCGTATCTGGTTGCGCGAAAGTAGGGTCAGAAAAGCAGGGTCAGACTCGACTTTCCGCCGCTGTCTGTGCCCTGCCGACAGGCCATGCAGAAAGTCGAGTCTGACCCTGCTTTTCTGACCCTGCTTTTCCGAAAGGCGAGTCTGACCCCACTTTCGCTCTACGTTCGCTCGTTCGGCTGATGGCAAAGCGTCGCTGTGCAGGAGCATTCTCAGGGCATGTCTCGCCTACCCCGCTTCTACGTGCCCGGCGTCCCGCTGCACATCATCCAGCGCGGCAACGATCGACAGGCGATCTTCCGCGATCCCGACGACCTGCGCTTTTTCCTCGCGCTGCTGCGTCGGGCCGCAGAAAACCACGGCGTGTCGATCCACGCGTACGTCCTGATGACCAACCACGTCCATCTCCTGCTGACGCCCGGCGACCGCGACAGCGCGTCCGCGATGATGCAGTCGATCGGCCGCGTCTACGTGCAACGCTTCAACACGCGTCATGGGCGAACCGGAACATTGTGGGAGGGCCGCTACAAGGCAGCCGTCGTCGAAGACGAGCGGTACCTCATCACCTGCATGCGCTACATCGAACTCAATCCCGTCCGGGCAGGCATCGTGCCCGCTCCAGGCGCGTACCGCTGGTCGAGTTTCCGCGCGAACGCCCTCGGCGAATCATCGGACATCGTCGTGCCGCACGACGTCTTTCGGGCGCTGGGCGACAGTCCGGCCTCGCGCGGGGCTGTCTACCGCGAACTGTTCGGAGACACGATCCCGGAGTCGGATCTGCACGCCATCCGCGACGCAACGCAGCACACCTGGGCCATAGGCGGCGAATCGTTTCGTGCGCGCATCGCTGCCGCGGGGCGCCGCGCCGCCCGCTTGCCGATGGGCAGGCCGCGCAAGCCGCCGGCGGCGCGTCCGAAAAGTCGAGTCTGACCCTACTTTTTCGGCGCGAGCCAGTCGGCGAGGTTGCGCCACGCGAGGTCGGCGAGCGCGGCGATCCAGCGCGGGTGCTCGTTCAGGCAGGGGATCGCGTGGAACTCGCCGCCGCCCGCCTTCGCAAAGGTCGCTCGGCCCTCGATGCCGATCTCCTCGAGCGTCTCGAGGCAGTCGGAGACGAAGCCGGGACAGAAGACGTCGACCCGCCGCGTCTTCGCCGCGCCGAGCGTCGCGAGCACCCCGGCCGTGTACGGCTCGAGCCACTTCGCGCGCCCGAAGCGCGACTGGAACGCGATCGTCCACTGCCCGGACTCG
>DAOMBL010000145.1:0-7768 GCA_035427325.1 Casimicrobiaceae bacterium | reverse complement strand
CGTCTGGGCGATCCTCTGGCCCGCCCAGAAGAAGGTGCTGGGACTCGTGCCCGCCACCGAGGACGAGAAGGCGAAGGCGCGACGCGCGGCGTTCCTCGTCTCGCGGATCAACCTGATGCTGTCGATCCCGATGCTCTTCTTCATGGCCGGGGGCTGGACGCACCGCGCGGCCTTCGGCATCTGACCCGCAGCTCGCGCCCGGGAACGGCATCGGCGGAGGCCGGGCGCGCCGGGCCAGGCGTTCTCCGGCGTTCGGAACGCCGGTTTCCCCTACCTGGGGCGGATCACCGCGCAGGCGAGGCGTGCGCCTGCGTTGCCGGTCGGCTGCGTCCTGTAGTCGTCCGGATCCTTGTGGACGATGAGTCCGCGCCCGGCGATGCTGTTGGGGCCGGGTGCGACCGTGATCCCCTCGAGCACGAACGATGCCGTCGCGCGTCCGTTCGCATCGGCGACGAGGCTAGGCATGTCGCCTCCATGGTGAGGCGCGTCCTGCGGGCCGTGCGGGTTGGCGGTCGGATTGAAGTGGCCGCCCGCGCTCATGCCGTCGCCCGAGCTGCAGTCGCCCTTGTCGTGGATGTGGAAACCATGTTCCTGACCGGGCGAGAGCCCCGACACCTCCGCGGAGACGCGGACCTTGCCTGCCCGCTCGGCGAAGGTCGCGGTTCCGGTCACCGCGCTGCCCCGGGTCGGCTCGAGGATCGCCGTGGCGACCGCGGTGTCCATCGGCGAGGTGGCGCAGCCGGCGAACGTGACCGCGAGCGCCGCCACGGCTCCGTGCCGCGCGAACGTCGTCATCGTGGCGCTCCGGGCACGACGCGGAGGACGGCGTCAGTCGTCGCCGTAGAGCTTCTGCACGCGCTCGCGGCGCTCCTGCGCTTCGAGCGAGAGCGTCGCGGTCGGCCGCGCGATCAAACGCGCGACGCCGATCGGCTCGCCTGTTTCCTCGCAGAAGCCGTAGCTTCCGTCGTCGATCATCCGGATCGACTTCTCGACCTTCTTCAGGAGCTTGCGCTCGCGGTCGCGCGTGCGGAGTTCGAGCGTGTACTCCTCCTCGAGCGTCGCGCGGTCGGAGGGGTCGGTCGTCACCTCGTTCTCGCGCAGGTGCTCGCCGGTGTCGTCGGCGTTCTGAAGGAGCTGGTCGCGCAGTTCGACGAGCTTGCGCTTGAAGAACGCGAGCTGCGCCTCGTTCATGTAGTCCTTCTCCGGCGCCTTGAGGACGTCCTCCTCGGAGAGTTCGCGGACCTTCTTGACGGCGGTAGCGGTCTTCCCTGCCATGCGGTGCCCTGTTCCGTTCGGATCTCGTGACACGATGGTGGCGTAGGGGACGGCCACCAGAAACAGAGGATTATAGCGTCCGACGGCCGCTCCTGACCAGCGCCCCGGAACGGCGATCACGGCCCCCCGTCATCCCCGCCGTACAATCCCGCAGTCCCAAGCCAATCCCCAAGCAAGTCCGATGCCGGCCCCGCTCGAACGCCTGTCGCTCCGCCGACCCGACGACTGGCACCTGCACCTCCGCGACGGACCCGCGCTGGCCGCGGTCGTCCGGGCGACCGCACGCGTCTTCGGGCGGGCCGTGGTGATGCCCAACCTTCGGCCGCCGGTGACGACCGTGGACGCCGCGCTCGCGTATCGCGACCGGATCGTCTCGGCCGCCGGAAACGGGACGCGGTTCGCGCCGCTGATGACCCTCTACCTCACCGACGCGACCACGCCCGGCGAAATCGCGCGCGCGAGGTCATCGGGCGCGATCGTCGCGGTGAAGGCGTACCCGGCGGGAGCGACGACCAATTCCGACGCGGGGATCCGTTCGCTCGGCGCGGTGCGCGGCACGATCGCCGCGATCGAGAAGCACGGCCTCGTGCTCTCGTTGCACGGCGAGGTCACCGACCCGGACGTCGACATCTACGACCGCGAGCGCGTGTTCGTCGAGCGCGAATTGATCCCTCTGGTGCGCGACTTCCCCGGCCTGCGCATCGTGCTCGAGCACGTGACGACACGGGAGGCCGTGCAGTACGTCGCCGCGGCGCCACCGACGGTTGCGGCGACGATCACGCCGCAGCACCTCCTGTGGTCGCGCAACGCGATGCTCGTCGGCGGCATCCGGCCGCACCTCTACTGCCTGCCGATCCTGAAGCGCGACCTCCACCGTCGCTCGCTCGTCGAGGCGGCGACATCCGGCAGCCCGAAGTTCTTCCTCGGGACCGACAGCGCGCCGCACGCGCGCGACACGAAGGAGCACGCGTGCGGCTGCGCAGGATGCTATTCGGCGCCGGTGGCGATGGAGTTGTACGCGGAGGCGTTCGACACGGCCGGCGCGCTCGGCCGGCTCGAAGGCTTCGCGAGCCTTCACGGCGAGGCCTTCTACGGGCTCCCCGTTCACGACGAGACGATCACGCTCGTGCGCGAGCCCTGGCAGGTGCCCGCCGGGTATCCGTACGGGGACGGCACGATCGTGCCGCTACGCGCGGGCGAAGCGGTCGGTTGGCGAATCGCCTGAAGCGGATGGTCGCCCCGTCGCCGAGAACCGGCGGAACTCGCGGTTCGCGGTGCTATCCTAGCTGCCCGAAGTCCGCCAGACCGTCGCTGCCCGCCCGGTGAAAGCCGGAACGGGGAGAGGAAAGTCCGGGCTCCAGAGAGCGGGATGCCGGGTAACGCCCGGCCGCAGCAGCCGCGGCTTCGCCGCCGCGGTCAAGGCGAGGAACAGGGCCACAGAGACGAGTCGCTTCCGGTCGCACGGAAGCGGGTGAAACGCGGCAACCTCCATCCGGAGCAACGCCAAATAGGCGGACCATGACGCTGCTCGCGTCGTCCGCGGGTAGGCGGCTCGAGCGTTCCGGCAACGGAACGCCTAGAGGAATGACGGTCATGGCGCGCGCGAGCGCGCTGTAACAGAACCCGGCTTATCGGCGGGCTTCGCCTTTTTTTGGGGTCAGAGCCGCAATTTGTGGGGTCAGAGCCGTAACTCGGCGTACCCCTGCCGAGTTACGGCTCTGACCCCACATATTCGGCAGGGGTACGCCGAGTTGCGGCTCTGACCCCACAAATTGACCCCACAGTTTGCGGCTCTGACCCCTTGTTGGAGGTTCCGATGGACGACGACGCACTCAACCAATCGATCCGCCGCTTCCTGAAGATGGTCGGCATCCGATCGCAACGCGAGATCGAGCAGGCTGTCGCCAAGGCCCTCGCCGAAGACCGCCTCGACAAGGACGCGCCGTTCCCGGCCACGATGCGCCTGCGCGTCGAAGGGCTCGGCATCGACGTCACCTTCGACGGCGAGATCCAGCCCAATGGAGGGGGGGTCAGAGCCGTAACTCGGGTAGTTCGGGGTCAGAGCCGCAACTCGGCAAATCTTCGCCGAGTTGCGGCTCTGACCCCGAACTACCCGGCTCTGACCCCGAACTACCCGCGGCCGGGGTCACCGGCCCTTCTTCCGGTCGCGCAGGATCTCCCGTGCCGCGTTGCGCCCGGGTATCCCGGTGACGCCTCCGCCCGGATGCGCACCTGCTCCGCACAGGTAGAGCCCCTGCACCGGCATGCGGTAGTTCGCCGCACCCAGGACCGGACGCGTCGCGAAGAGCTGGTCGAGGCCGAGCGCGCCGTGGAAGATGTCTCCGCCGGCGAGCCCGAACTCGCGCTCGAGGTCGAGCGGCGTGAGCGCGCGGCGGCCGACCACGCTCGCGCGAAAGCCCGGCGCCATCGCGTCCACCGTGTCGATCATGAGCTCCGCCACTTCGTCGCGCGCGTCGTCCCAGGTCCGGCCCGGAAGCACCGACCCGAGATCCGGATGCACATGCTGGCAGAAGAGGCTCGCGACGTGCATGCCCGCGGGCGCGAGGCTGTCGTCGACGACGGAGGGGATCAGCATCTCGACGATCGGCGCGCGCGCCCAGCCGCTCAGCTTCGCATCGAAGAACGCGCGCTCCATGTAGGCGAGCGAAGGCGCGATCACGATGCCGCTCGCGTGATGCGGCGCCACCGCGCGCCCCGGCCGACACGCGAAATCGGGCAGTCCGGAGAGCGCGACGTTCATCCGGAACGTGCCCGACCCGCAGCGGTACGCCGCCATCCGCGCGCGAAAGTCCGCATCGACGTGCTCGTCGGCGACGAGCCGTCCGAACAAGAGCTTCGGATTGACGTTCGCGACGACGCGCTTCGCCTCGACGACCTCGCCTCCCTCGAGCTCGACGCCCGCTGCCCGACCCGCCTTGACGAGCACGCGCGCGACCGCTGCGCCGGTGCGGATCGTCACTCCGCGCGCGGCGCACTCCTTCGCCATCGCCTGCGTGATCGCACCCATGCCGCCCCTCGCGTGGCCCCACTGGCCGCGCCGGCCGTTCACCTCGCCGAACACGTGGTGCAGCAGCACATAGGCCGAGCCGGCAGCGTAGGGCGACACGAAGTTGCCGACCACCGCGTCGAAGCCGAACGCAGCCTTCACCGGCGCGGACTCGAACCGGGCGTCGAGGATCTCCCCCGCGCTCTTCGTGAACAGGTCGACGACGTCGCGTCGCGCGGCGAGCGGCAACGCCTTGAACGTGCGCAGCGTCTTCCAAGCGTCGATGAGCGCCCCGACGTCGCGTCGCGCAGGATCCGCGATGTCGGGCGGCGTCCGGTGCACGAGTTCCCGCAGCACGTCCGCCACGCGCTCCAGCATCGCGTAATAGGAGGGCAGCGCCTCCGCGTCGCACCGCGAGTGGCGCGCGAACGCGCGCTGCGTCGCCTCCAGCCCGCCGCCGACGTCGAGGCAATCGCCGGGCGCGGTCGACAGCGGCAGGAAGTTCGCGATCGGGCGCTCCACGATCGTCAGGCCGTGCTCCGCGAGACGGAGGTCGCGGATCACCTGCGGATCGAGCAGGCTCACCGTGTAGCTCGCCGTCGAATTGCGGAAGCCTGGGTGGAACGTCTCGGTGACCGCGGCGCCACCGACGACCTCGCGGCGCTCGCACACGCACACGTCGAGTCCCGCAGCCGCGAGGTACGCCGCGCAGACGAGGCCGTTGTGGCCGCCGCCGACGAGCACCGCGTCGAAGACCCGCGAAGTCATCGGCGATCGCCCGGACGACTCCGGGCGCTCAGCTGTCCTCGCCCGCTCCGACCGCGACGGTCGAGTAGCCGCCGTCGACGTACAGGATCTCCCCGGTGATCGCGCTGGCGAGATCGGAGAACAGGAACGCCGCCACGTTGCCGACTTCGTCGATCGTGATGCCGCGGTGGAGCGGGGCGGTCGCCTCGAAGCGCGCGAGCAGCTTGCCGAAGTTGCCGATGCCGGCCGCCGCGAGCGTCTTGATGGGTCCCGCCGAGATGCCGTTCGCGCGAATGCCCTCGGAGCCGAGGCAGGCCGCGAGGTAGCGCACGTTCGCCTCGAGGCTCGCCTTCGCGAGGCCCATCACGTTGTAGTTGGGCACGGAGCGCACCGCGCCGAGGTAGGAGAGCGTCACGATCGAACCCGGCCGTCCCTGCATCAGCGGCCGGGCCCCCTTCGCGAGCGCGGCGAGGCTGTAGCTCGAGATGTCGTGCGCGACGCCGAACGCCTGGCGCGAAAGGCTCTGGAGGAAGTCGCCGGCGAGCGCCTCGCGGGGCGCGAAGGCGATCGAGTGCAGCAGTCCGTCCAGCCCGCCCCATTCGCGTCCGAGCGTGTCGAACACCGAGGCGATGTCCTCGTCGCGCGCGACGTCGCAGCGCAGGAGCGGGGACGGGCCGAATTCCGCGGCGAGCTTCGCGACACGGTCCTTCAGTTCGTCGTTCACGTAGGTGAACGCGAGCGTCGCGCCTTCGCGCCTGCAGGCGCGGGCGACGCCGTAGGCGATCGAGCGGTTCGACAACACGCCCGTGATCAGCACCTTCCGGTCGGCGAGAAATCCCATCGGACGTCCTTCGAGGCAGTCAGTCGCGAAACAGGTCCATGAACGAGCGCACCGGCCCGAGCACGCCGCACAGCACCAGGCGGTTCGGAACTCCGGGCACGACATTGTCGTCGACACGCGCGCCGGCGTGCACGACGACCGAGCGTCCCTCGACACCGTCCGGCGCGGGGAGCGTCACGCCGCGCAGCGTCGCCGAAATCACGCCGTTGCCGTTGCTGCCGATCATGATCTCCGGCAGCATCTCGCCCGCCGGTCGCGGGAATCCCGGCGGTGCCCAGGGCTTTCCAGCCGAAAAGCCGTTCGGCGAACTGCAGTTGCCGCGCTCGTGGACGGCAAAGCGGTAGACGCCGGGCATCAGGTTGTTGACCGCGCCCACGACCGTCAAGGCACCGTTGCGCTCGACCATCTTCAGGGTGCCCTGGGCGGCGCTGCCGTTGACCGGCGCGAGCACCGCCTCCACGCCCGGACCGCGTTCGCGCTTGCTGTTGTCGGGCATCTCGAGCGGACCGGTCGCGCTGCCGCAGGCCGCGAGCGCGGCGGCCATCCCCCAGAGCGCGAGCGCTCGCGCATGGGGCCGGGACGACGCGGACGAGCGCATGGGCACGCATGATAGGCGATGACGCGCCGCGCCGCCATCTGTGGAAGCGCGGGTCGCGCGGTACAATCCCGTCTCCCGGACGCGTTCGCGCCCGTCGACCCGCCTCCCCGCCCGCAGCCCATGTCGTCGATGACGCCGCAGGAGATCGTCTCCGAACTCGACAAGCACATCGTCGGCCAGCACGACGCGAAGCGCGCCGTGGCGATCGCGATGCGCAACCGCTGGCGCCGCCAGCAGGTTCCCGAGCCGCTGAGGGGCGAGATCACGCCGAAGAACATCCTGATGATCGGCCCGACCGGCGTGGGCAAGACCGAGATCTCGCGCCGGCTGGCGCGGCTCGCCGACGCGCCTTTCGTGAAAGTCGAGGCGACCAAGTTCACGGAGGTGGGCTACGTCGGTCGCGACGTCGACACGATCGTGCGCGACCTGATCGACGCCGCCGTCAAGCAGACGCGCGAGGCCGAGATGCGCAAGGTTCGCGATCGCGCGACCGACGCCGCGGAGGAGCGGGTCCTCGACCTGCTCCTCCCGCCGGCGCGCGAGGTCAACTTCGACGACATGAAGCCCGCCGACTCGGCCACGCGCCAGAAATTCCGCAAGATGCTGCGCGAGGGCCGGCTCGACGACCGGGACGTCGACGTCGAGATCGCCGCGCCTGCGCCGTCGATGGAGATCATGGCGCCGCCGGGGATGGAGGAACTCACCTCGCAGATCCAGGGCATGTTCCAGCAGATGGGCGGCGGGCGGCGCAAGGTGCAGCGCATGAAGGTCGCCGACGCGATGAAGGCGCTGACCGACGAGGAGGCGGCTCGCCTCCTCAACGAGGACGACATCAAGGCGAAGGCCCTCTCGGCCGTCGAGCAGAACGGCATCGTGTTCCTGGACGAGATCGACAAGATCGCCTCGCGCTCGGACCTGCAGGGCGCCGACGTGTCGCGGCAGGGCGTCCAGCGCGACCTCCTGCCCCTCGTCGAGGGGACGACCGTGTCGACCAAGTACGGCATGGTGCGCACCGACCACATCCTGTTCATCGCGTCGGGCGCGTTCCACCTGTCGAAGCCCTCCGACCTCATTCCGGAGTTGCAGGGTCGCTTCCCGATCCGCGTCGAACTCGCCTCGCTCACCGTCGAGGACTTCGTGCAGATCCTGACCGCCACCGACGCGTGCCTCGTGCGCCAGTACGAGGCGCTGCTGCGGACCGAGAACGTGGAGCTGGAGTTCCGCCCCGACGCGATCCGGCGCATCGCCGAGATCGCGCACGCGGTCAACGAGAAGCAGGAGAACATCGGCGCGCGGCGCC
>DAOMBL010000144.1:0-7872 GCA_035427325.1 Casimicrobiaceae bacterium | reverse complement strand
CGCCCGGCCCGTCGTGCGCGTCACGCTCTGGCCCGCGCTCGCCGTCACCGTGGGCCACTGCGCCGCAGCCTCGATACGGTAGGCGGCGCGCGCTTCCTCGATCGCCGCCACCGCCTTGCGCAGGTCGCGGTTGTTGTCGAGCGCGAGCGCGATCGTCCGGCGCAGCCGCTCGTCGCGGACGAAGTCCTGCCAGTCGAGATCGGCCGCGGCCACCGCCTCGCTCGCTACCGTCGCCGTCGCCGTCGTCGTCGCCGTAGCCGTCACCGGCCACGCCTCGGGGACCGGCGCGGCCGGCCGCTGATAGTCGGGCGCGAGGTTCGCGCAAGCCGACAGGAGCACCGCCAGCGATAGCGCGGTCCACCTGAAGTGGTTCGACCCATTGAATGTCGTTGTCCTGTTCATGCCACGGTCTCCACGCCGACGTGTGCCTGCTTCGCCTTCCTCGCCGCGCGGCGCTCGAAGTAGCCGCGCACCAGCACGTAGAACACCGGAACGAAGAACACGCCCAGCACGGTGGCGCTCAGCATGCCGCCCAGCACGCCGGTGCCGATGGCGCGACGGCTCGCGGCGCCCGCGCCGCTGGCGAGCGCGAGCGGCAGCACGCCGAACATGAACGCCAGCGAGGTCATCAGGATCGGCCGCAGCCGCAGGCGCAGCGCCTGCAGCGTGGCCTCGACCAGCGCGACGCCGGCGGCCTGGCGCTGCATCGCGAATTCGACGATCAGGATCGCGTTCTTCGCGGCGAGCCCCACGGTGGTCAGCAAACCGACCTGGAAGAACACGTCGTTGTTGAGCCCGGCGAGATGCGCGAGCCCGAGCGCGCCCAGCACGCCCAGCGGCACCACCAGCATCACCGAGAACGGCACCGACCAGCTCTCGTAGAGCGCGGCCATGCACAGGAACACGAACAGCACCGAGATCGAGTACAGGAGCGGCGCCTGCGCACCGGACAGCCGCTCCTGGTACGACTGGCCGGCCCATTCGATGCCCACGCCTTCGGGCAGCTGCGCGACGATCGCTTCCACCGCCGCCATCGCGCTGCCCGAGCTCACCCCGGGCGCGGCCTCGCCGACGATCTCGTAGGCGCCCATGCCGTCGTAGCGTTCGAGCTTGGGCGCGCCGTAGGTCCATCCGGTGCTGGCGAAGGCCGAGAACGGCACCATCTCGCCCCGGTCGTTGCGCACGAACCAGCCCATGATGCTGTCGGGCGCCATGCGGAAGGCCGCGTCGCCCTGCACGTAGACCTTCTTCACGCGACCGCGGTCGAGGAAGTCGTTGACGTACTCGCCGCCGAGCGCGGTCGACAGCGTGTCGTCGATGTCGCCGGTGGCAAGCCCCAGAGCGCCGGCCTTGCGGTCGTCGATGTGGATGCCGTACTGCGGCGCGTCCTCCAGCCCGCTCGCGCGCACCTGCGCGAGCGCCGGGTCCTTGCGCGCGCGTTCGAGGAACTGATCGCGCACCTTCGTCAGGCCGTCGTGGCCCAGGCCGCCGCGATCCTGCAGCTGCACCGTCCATCCGCTGGCGGAGCCCAGCCCGCGAACCGTCGGCGGCTGCATCACGAACACGCGCGCGTCGCGCAGGCTCGCGAGTTCGCGGTTGGCGCGCGAGGCGATCTCCGCGGCGCTCTGCCCGGCGCCGCGGCGCTCGCTCCAGTCCTTGAGGCGGATGAAGGCGCGGCCGGTGGCCTGGTCGCCGCCCAGGCCCGAGATCATCGTATAGCCGTCGATGTCGTCCTGCTGGCCGAGCCAGTTCTCCACCTGCTGCATCGATGCGATCAGCCGCTCGTTGGTGGCGCCCGAAGGCAGGCGCACCTCGGCCATCAGCACGCCCTGGTCCTCGCCCGGCAGGAACGAGGTCGGCAGGCGCTGGTACAGGAACGCCATGGCGCCGAGCATCAGCGCGAAGACGAGCATCGTGCGCCCGATGCGCGCGAGCAGGCTGGAGGTCACGCCCTGCACCGCCGCGCCGCCGCGCTCGAAGCCGCGGTTGAATGCGCCGAAGAAGCGTCCGAGCACGCCGCCACGCGCACCGTGCGGTTCGCCCGGCGAAGGCGGCTCGAGCAGGCTCGCGCACAGCGCCGGCGTCAGCGTGAGCGCCACCAGCACCGAGAGCAGCATCGCCGAGACGACGGTGATCGAGAACTGGCGGTAGATGATGCCGGTCGATCCGCCGAAGAAGGCCATCGGGATGAACACGCCGGCGAGCACGAGCGCGATGCCGACCAGCGCGCCGGTGATCTCCCCCATCGATTCGCGCGTGGCCTCGCGCGGCGAGAGCCCCTTCTCCGCCATCAGGCGCTCGACGTTCTCGACCACGACGATCGCGTCGTCGACCAGGAGCCCGATCGCCAGCACCATGCCGAACATCGTCAGGCTGTTGATCGAGTAGCCGGCCGCGGCGAGCACGCCGAAGGTGCCGAGCAGCACCACCGGCACCGTGATCGCGGGAATCAGCGTGGCGCGCCCGTTCTGCAGGAACAGGTACATGATCAGCACCACCAGCAGCACCGCCTCGGCGAGCGTCTTGACCACCTCCGCGATCGAGTTCTCGACGAAGGGCATGGGGTCGAAGGCCATCTCGCTCTTCAACTGGTAGGGGAAGCCCGGCCCGAGCTCGGCGAGCTTCGCCTTGACCGCGTTGGCCACGCCGATCGCGTTGGCGCCCGACGCGAGCGTCACGCCCATCGCCGCCGACGGCTGGCCCTTGTATCGGGTGGCGATCGTGTAGCTGTCGCCGCCCAGTTCGACGCGCGCCACGTCGGAGAGCCGCACCACGCTGCCGTCCGCGGCGGTCTTGACCGCGATGTCCTCGAACTCGGCCACCGTCTGCAGCTTGCTTCGCGCGGTGATCGTCACGTTGAGCTGCTGGCCGCTGGCGGCGGGCAATCCGCCCACCTGGCCGGCCGCGACCTGCGTGTTCTGCGCACGGATCGCGCCGGAGACGTCCGACGGCATCAACGCATGCGCGGCGAGCTTCGCCGGGTCGAGCCAGACGCGCATCGCGTGCTGCGTGCCGAGCGTCTGCACGTCGCCCACGCCGTCGATGCGGCTGATGGTGTCGACCAGGGTCGACGCGATGTAGTCGCCGATGGTGATCGACGATGCGCTGCCGTCGGCCGAGTAGAACGAGACGACGAGCAGGAAGTCGTTGCCGCTCTTGGTGACGGTGACGCCGCGGCTCTGCACCGCCTGCGGCAGCTGCGACATCGCCTGCTGCAGCTTGTTCTGCACCTGCATCTGCGCGACGTCGGGGTCGGTGCCGGCGACGAAGCTCAGCGTGATGCCCGCGGTGCCCGACGAAGCGCTCGACGAGGCCATCGACTGCAACCCGTCGAGTCCCTTCATCTTCTGCTCGATGACCTGGGTCACCGAGTCCTCGATCGTCTTCGCCGACGCGCCGGGATAGCTCGCGCTGATTCGTACCTGCGTCGGCGCGATGTCCGGATACTGCTCGAGCGGCAGCGTCGTGATCGCCAGCGCGCCGGCCAGCATCACGACGATGGCCAGCACCCAGGCGAAGATCGGGCGGTCGATGAAGAAGCGTGCCATGGTCCGCGTCTCCCTCAGCGCGCGGCCAGCACGGCGGCCGCGTTCGGCGCGTCGGCCGGCGCGGTCGTGACCGGCTGCGCCTGAACCGTGTCGCCGGCCTTGACCTTCTGCGTGCCTTCGACGACCACGCGCTCGCCGGCGACGAGGCCGGCACTCACGAGCCAGCGGTTGCCCACCGCGCGCTCGGCGACGATCGTGCGCGACTGCACCGTGTCATTCGCATCCACCACGAGCACATTCGCCTGCCCTGCGGCGTTGCGGCTCACCGCCTGCTGCGGCACCAGGAGCGCCGCGTCGGACCTCGCGGTCGGCAATTGCGCGCGCACGTACATGCCGGGCAGCAGCAGGCCGTCTGGGTTGGGGAACACCGCGCGCAGCGTGACCATGCCGGTGCCGGCATTGACCGACACGCCGGCGACGCTGAGCTTTCCGGCGTGCGCATAGGTGCTGCCGTCCTCGAGGATCAGCGTCACCGGCGCCTCGCTGCCCGCACCCTGGAGCTTGCCTTCCGCCATCTCGCGCTTCAGGCGCAGCACGTCCGCGCTCGACTGGGTGATGTCGACCTGGATCGGGTCGATCTGCCGCACCGTCGTGAGTGCGGTCGTCTGCGCGGCGGTCACGAGCGCTCCCGGCGTGACGGTGGAGACGTCGACGACGCCCGCGATCGGGCTCGCGATCGAGGTGCGCTGCAAGTCGATCTGCGCGCTCCGCAGCGCCGCGCGGGTTGCCGCGAGCTCGGCCTCGGCCTGTTTCTGCGCGGCCTTGGCGTCCTGGCTGTCCTGCTGGCTGATCGCCTCGATCTTCACCAGTTCCGCGCGGCGCTGCGCCGTCAGGCGCGCCGATTCGACCGTGGCTTCAGCCTTGGCGACTGCGGCCTCGGCGCTCGCGTACGCCGCCTCGTAGCTCGCCGGGTCGATCCGGTAGAGCACCTGGCCCGCGCGCACGCGCTGGCCTTCGGTGAACGTCCGGCTCTTGACGATGCCGCCGACCTGCGGCCGGATCTCCGCCGCCAGCGGCGCGCTGGTGCGGCCCGACAACTCGGTGGTCAGCGTGACCGGCTCGCTGCGCAGTTCGACCACGCCCACCGCGGTGGGTCGCGCGGCGGCGGGCGCGGTCGCGCTGCGGCCGTCACTGCAGCCGGCGAGCGCCGCGGCGGCGAGTACCAGGAAACCGAGGGCCGCGGCGCAGCGAAGGGAGGGCGTGGGGTCCATGAGGCAGGTCGTCCTTTCGGGATGACCCGCATCTTCGACCCGGAATGTGGAGCAAGTTTGAGGAGTCGGTGCTGCGACCGCGGGATGCCGCCGATCGATGCTGCCGCGCTGGGGCCCGCGGGTCCCGGCTGAGCCACGACCGTGCATCAGTCTCCGCATTTCCTCCACATTCACAACGCACCATCGCGGCATGCGGGCCGGGAGGCGATGGCCGATCGCCATCGCCGATCCCGGTCAGCCCACCCAATACCCATCGGTACAAGGAGAACCGTCTCATGTCCGCGCTCACCCTCCCCGCCAACCTCGCACCGCGGGTCCTGTCCTTGGTCCGGATCGTCTCGGCGTACCTGTTCCTCCTCCACGGCACGGCCAAGCACCTCGGCGTCCCGTTTATCGAACGGATGGCGGCGACGCCGGCAACCTCGCTGTCGGGGATCGCCGGCTGGATGGAACTCGTCGGCGGCACACTGCTCCTCGTCGGGCTGTTCACACGGCCGGTCGCCTTCGTGCTGTCGGGATTGATGGCCTTCGCCTACTTCATCGCGCACGCCGCGAAGGCGCCGCTGTTTCCGCTGATGAACGGCGGCGAGTCCGCAGTGCTGTTCTCGTTCCTCTTCCTGTACTTCAGTGTCGCGGGTGCCGGTCCGTGGAGCATCGACGCACTGCGCGCGCGCGGCGGCGCCGCTCCGAGGCTCGCGCGCGCTCCGTCGGCCTGATCGGCCGGGCGACACCGCCCCGGAGGGCGGCGGTGCGCGCGGCAACGTGATCCGATGGCAACGCGCGCCCGATCCGCCCCCGGGTCCCGCGCATTGCGCCGTTCGCCACGGGAGTCGCTTGGCTCCGGCGCGAAGCATCGCTACATTGGCGACACTCCCACTCTCGCCGACGGGCGCCATGCCTGCCAACCGACTCGCATTCGTCGCGCTGCTCGTGCTGCTCTCGGCGCTGTTCCTCTTCGCCGACACGCTGTGGCCGCAGCCCTTCGGCTACTTCGCCTTCCGCGCCGTGTTCCTGCAGTGGAGCGGCATCTTGGCGATCGGCGCGATGAGCGTCGCGCTGCTGCTCGCGCTGCGCCCGCGGCGCCTGGAGCGGCCGCTGGACGGACTGGACAAGATGTACCGGTTGCACAAGTGGCTGGGCATCGGAGCGCTGGTGCTCGCGATCGCGCACTGGTGGTTCGCGCAGGGCACGAAGTGGATGGTCGGATGGGGCTGGCTCGAGCGGCCGGTGCGCGGCGGACGGGCGGCCGCACCGGAGCCTTCCACGGTCGAGGCCTGGCTCTCGGCCCAACGCGGCCTGGCCGAATCGGTCGGCGAATGGGCCTTCTACGCCGCAGCGGTGCTGTTGGTGCTGGCGCTGGTGCAACGCTTTCCCTACCACCTGTTCGCGCGTACGCACAAATGGATCGCGCTTGCGTACCTGGTGCTGGTGTTCCACGCGATCGTTCTGGTGCGCTTCACCTACTGGAGCGAGCCCATCGGTTGGGTGTTGGCGCTGCTCCTGGCCGGTGGGAGCATGGCGGCGCTGCTCGCGCTGTTCGGCCGCATCGGGGCGCGACGCAAGGTTCGCGGGACGATCACCGCGATCACGCACTACCCGGAGCTGGACGTGCTCGAGACGATCGTGGAGCTCGCACCCGGGTGGCCGGGCCATGCGTCCGGACAGTTCGCCTTCGTCACCTCGGAGGCGCGCGAGGGCGCGCATCCGTACACGATCGCGTCGGCCTGGCATGCCGAGGCGCCAACGCTGCGCTTCGTCACCAAGGCGCTGGGCGACCACACGCGCCGACTGCGCGAGCGGCTGCAGGTCGGCTTGCCGGTGACGGTCGAAGGCCCCTACGGCTGCTTCAACTTCGACGACGGTCGGGCGCGCCAGATCTGGATCGGCGCGGGCATCGGCATCACGCCGTTCATCGCGCAGATGAAACAGCGCGCCGCCGAGCCCAGCCCGGTGGTCGTCGACCTGTTCCACACCACCGCCGTCGAGGAGCGCGCCGCGTTGGAGAAGCTGCACGCCGACGCCGCGGCGTCCGGTGTGCGGCTGCACCTGCTGGTCGACGCGCGCCACGGCCGCCTGAGCGGCGAGCGCCTGCGCGCCGCGGTGCCCGACTGGGCGCAGGCGAGCGTGTGGTTCTGTGGTCCGCCGCACTTCGGGCGCGCGCTGCGCGCCGACCTGGTCGCCCATGGGCTGCCGGCCGCGCGCTTCCACCAGGAACTGTTCCAGATGCGCTGAGCGACGCCGTGCCGCCGCGAAGATCGCTCGACCCGCAGTCGCGCTTCGCACCTCGCGTATCGTTCAGGGTGTCATGAAACGACCGGGTCTCACCGGCAAGCTCTTCCTCGCCGTGCTGGCCACCGTCACCGCGGTGGTGTTGTCCCTGGGCGCGGCCGCGCACTGGAACTTCGAGCGCCTGTTCATCGGCTACCTGAACGAGCAGGCGATCGCGCGCATGGAGGCCGCGCTGCCGCGCGTGCGCCAGGCCTACGCGCAGCACGGCAACTGGGACTTCGTGCGCGGCCACATCGACGTGTGGGTCGACCTGCTCGGCGTCGGTCCGGGCCGGCCGGGCGACGCCCCGCCGACGGCGGAACAGCGGGAACTGATGGGCACCGACCTCCTGGGCGCCGGCCGCCGCGTGTCGCTGCTGGACGAACAGCGCCAGCACGTGATCGGATTCCCGCGCATGCTGGCCGGCACCGAGCAACGCGAGATCGTGGTCGACGGCCGCACCGTCGGCTGGCTCGCGATCGCGCCGGTGAACACCGTCACCGACGCCGCGGCGTTGCGCTTCCTGCGCGGCCAGCTCGATGCGGCGCTCCTGACCGGTGGCGTCGCGCTGCTGCTCGCGGCGCTGATCGCGTGGTGGGTGGCGCGCACGCTGCTCGCGCCGATCCGGCGCGTGGCCGCGGCCACGCACGAGCTGGCCGCCGGCCGCTACGAGACGCGCGTGCCGCAGCAGGGCCACGACGAGGTGGCGCAGCTCGCGCAGGACTTCAACCAGATCGCGCTCGCGCTGCAGCGGAACGAGCAGATGCGCCGCGACTACGTGGCCGACGTCTCGCACGAGTTGCGCACGCCGCTCGCGGTGTTGCGTGGCGAACTGGAGGCGATGG
>DAOMBL010000143.1:0-7891 GCA_035427325.1 Casimicrobiaceae bacterium | reverse complement strand
CCGCGCGCGCGATCCTCGGGCTGGCTCCGCTCGGAGTGCACGATCCCGCGCCCGGCGGTCATCCAGTTGACGGCACCGGGCTCGATGGTCTGCACGGTGCCGAGGCTGTCGCGGTGCACCAGCGCTCCCTCCCACAGCCAGGTCACGGTCGCGAGGCCGATGTGCGGATGCGGGCGCACGTCGACGCCTTCGCCGGGTGGCAGCGCCAGCGGGCCCATGTGATCGACGAACACGAACGGCCCGACGAAACGCGCCGGGAACGCGGGCAGCAGGCGTCGGACGGAGAACGAGCCCAGGCTTCGTTCACGCGGCGCGACGAGGTGGGCGATGGCGGGCATCGGTCGGCGGTCGGGTAGGGACGGCCGCCGGTCGGCGGCGGCCGCACGGGCGAACTCTACCGCGCCGCCGTGGTCCGAGGGGCGGCAGGCGGAAACCGCCCGTTCCGACGCTACACTTGCCGCTCCCCATCCCCGGAAGACGCCATGGCCACGCTCTACGACCTCACCGTCGACGACATCGCCGGCAAGCCCGTCAGGCTCTCCCGCTACAAGGGGAAGGTGCTGCTGATCGTCAATACGGCCAGCGAATGCGGCTTCACGCCCCAGTACCAGGGTCTCGAAGCGCTCTACGGCAAGCTCCACGGCAAGGGCCTCGAGATCCTCGGATTCCCGTGCAACCAGTTCGGCGGGCAGGAGCCGGGCAGCGAGAAGGAGATCGCGGCGTTCTGCGAGCGGAACTACGGCGTGACCTTCCCGATGTTCGCGAAGATCGACGTGAACGGCGCGGGCGCCTCGCCGCTCTACCAGTACCTCAAGTCCGAGAAAAAAGGCCTGCTGGGTTCGGAGGCGATCAAGTGGAACTTCACCAAGTTCCTGGTCGACCGCGAGGGCAACGTCGTCGAGCGCTACGCGCCGCAGACCGAGCCGAAGGACCTCGAGGCGGACGTGAGGAAGCTCCTGTGACGCGACCGATGACGACGATCCGCCTCGTCTTCCTCGCCGCGATCCTCGCGGCCGCGCCCTCGCTGCACGCCCAGGGCGCCGGGGACAAGGTATTGCGCGCGGTGTTCCCGGTCGCGGAGACCGGCTTCGATCCGCAGGCGGCCGGCGACATCTACAGCAACGCGATCAACCGCGTGATCTTCGACACGCCGTACACCTACGACTATCTCGCGCGTCCGCACAAGCTCGTCCCCAACACGGCTGCGGCGCTTCCCGAGGTGACGGAGGGCGGCAAGGTCTGGACGATCCGCATCAAGCCGGGCATCCACTTCGCCGACGACCCGGTGTTCAAGGGGAAGAAGCGCGAACTCGTCGCAGAGGACTACGTCTATTCGTGGAAGCGCGTGATGGACCCGCGCACGCGGTCGAACTCGATGCAGATGTTCGACGGGCGCTTCGTCGGCATGGAGGCGCTGGTCGCGGCGGCGCGCGAAGGGGGCCGGTTCGACTACGACAAGCCGATCGCCGGCCTGCGCGCGATCGATCGCTACACGATCCGGCTGGAACTCAACTTCCCCGACACCGAACTCCTCGCGAACCTGACGACCACCGCCGCGTCGGCGGTCGCGCGCGAGGTCGTCGAGGCGTACGCGGACGGCGCGGGCTGGGTCATGTCGAACCCGGTCGGCACCGGGCCCTATCGGCTGCGCGAGTGGCGCCGCGGCCAGAAGATCGTGCTCGAGGCGAACCCCGGCTACCGGGACGTGCGTTTTCCCGACAGCAGCGATCCGGCGGACCGCGAGATCGTCGCGAAATACAAGGGCCGGCGGCTGCCGCTCGTGGGGCGCGTCGAGGTCAGCGTCATCGAGGAGAGCACACCGCGGCTCCTCGCCTTCGAGCAGGGCCAGGTCGACTACGCCACGGTGCCGAACGACCTCGTCTGGAACATGCTCGATCCGCCAGCGAAGCTGAAGCCGCGTCTCGCCGACAAGGGCATCGCGCTCTCGCGGGGCGTCCAGCCGGCGATCACCTACACCTACTTCAACATGGAGGATCCGGTCGTCGGCGGCTACACGCCCGACAAGGTGGCGCTGCGGCGCGCGTTCGCGCTCGGCTACAACGTCGACGACGAGATCCGGATCGTCCGGCAGGGGCAGGCGATGCCCGCGACGCAGGTGATCCCGCCGACCGTGACCGGTCACGACCCCTCGCTCGACGGCCGGAAGGCCTACGATCCCGCCGCCGCGAAGGCGCTGCTCGACCGCTTCGGGTACAAGGACGTGGACGGCGACGGCTACCGCGAGCTGCCGGACGGCAAGCCGCTGGTGCTGAAGCTCGCGTCCGCGCCGTCGGCGATCGACCGGCAATACGACGAACTCCGCAAGCGCAGCGCCGATGCGATCGGCCTCAAGGTCGAGTTCGTCAAGCAGAAGTGGCCCGACCTCCTCAAGGCGGCGCGCCTGGGCCAGATCCAGATGTTCACGCTCGGCAACATCAACACGACGCCGGAGGGCTTCGGATTCCTCGGCCTCCTGTACGGGCCGAACTCGGGCTTCTCGAACCTGGCCCGCTTCCGGCTGCCCGAGTACGACCGGCTCTACGAGCAGGCGCGTGCGATGCCCTACGGGCCGGAACGCGAGCGCGTGATGCAGCGGATGAACGAACTCGTGAGCGCGTATGCGCCGTGGAACATCACGGTGTTCCGCTACGAGAACGTGGTGACGCAACCCTGGCTCGGCGCGTTCAAGTACAGCGGCTTCACCCAGCACCCGTTCCCCTACCTCGACGTCGACGTCGCGAAGCGCCGCGGCGCCGGGAAGTAGGGCGTTGCGCCGCCGCCACAATCGCGGCGGTTCCGCAGCCGGCGGGGTCGCCTCGCGTTGCCGCGCGCCGGGCGCGCGCGTACCATGGCATCGCAATCCCGATCCGCTTGCCGAGCCACCGATGATCCGATCGCACCTCCGCCATACGAACATCGAGACGAAGCTCTCGATGCGTGCGCTCGCGATCGGCGTGCCGCCCGGCGATCTCGGAGTGGCGCGCTAGCGCGTTCCCGACGGGAGTCCCGCCGGGGTTGCGGCGGGTTCCCGAGTCGGTCCCATCCCCGTCTCGTTTCCCGCCGGTGTGGCAAGCCGGGCGCCTGCGCGCGTCCGCTGCGGCGCGCCTCCGCGCGCGCGCCGCCGGGTGACGATCGCGCGGAAGGAGCCTTCGATCATGCCGACGCTGCGCCGCCGCTTCGCCCGACACCTGTCCGGCCTGTGGCTGTCCGCCGACTTCCGGCGGATGTGGCTGTCGCTCACGATCACCTCGTTCGGCGCTCAGGTGACGAACCTCGCGCTGCCGCTCACCGCCGCGATCCTGCTGCACGCCACGCCGCTCCAGATGGGCGTGCTGGTCGCGCTCGAGACACTGCCGTTCGCGCTCGTGTCGCTTCAGGCGGGCGTGCTGATCGACCGCGTGCGCAAGCTGCCGATCGTCATCGTCGCCAACGTGAGCCGCGCCCTCGCGCTCGCGGTGATCCCGCTCGCCGCATTCACGCACTGGCTCTCGATCGAGGTGCTCTACGCGGTCGGCTTCTTCGTCGGCGTCCAGAACGTCGTGGGCGGCGCCGCCTACCAGGTGCTGCTCGCGCAGATGGCCGGTCGGAAGCGGCTGGTCGAGGCGAACGCCAAGATCTCGCTGGGCGAGACCGGCTCGGCGCTGGTCGGCCCGGGGGTCGCCGGTTTCCTGATCCAGGCGCTGACGGCGCCCTTCGCGATCCTCGCCGACGCGCTGGCCTTCCTCGCCTCCGCGCTGATGCTGCGGAAGCTGAAGGTGCCGACCGACGTGCCGCACGCGGGCCCCCGGCCCGGCGTCCTGCACGAGATCGCCGAGGGGTTGAAGCTCGTGCGCGGCAACGCGACGCTGTGGTCGCTCGCCTGGCTCGCGGGACTGTGGCAACTGCTGCACCACGCGCAGCTCGCGGTGCTGATCCTGTTCGCGACGCGCGAACTCGGCCTGTCGGCGGGCGCGATCGGGCTCGTCTACGTCTTCGGCGGCGCGGGCTGCATCGTCGCCGCGGCGACGGCCGAGCGCCTCGCCGCGCGCTTCGGCGTCGGACCGATGATCGTGCACGGCCTCGCCGCGACCGCGATCGCCTGGCAGGCTTACGGCCTCGTCTCGGGGCCGGCCTGGTTCGCGACGGTCGCGCTCGGCCTCGCGATGCTGCTGTTCGACTTCGGCGGCGTGATGTTCGGCATCCAGTACCTGTCGCTGCGCCAGGCGATCACGCCGGATCGCCTCCTCGGGCGGATGACCGCGACGATGCGGTTCCTGACCGTGGCCGCTGCACCGCTCGGATCGCTGGCGGGCGGTGCGCTCGCCACGGCGATCGGATTGCGCGCGACGCTCATCGCGATCGGCGCGCTGGGCCTCCTGCTCGCGGGGGGCGCGATGCTGCGCTCGCCGGTGCGGGCCCATCGGCGGCTGCCCACCGCAGCGGAGGCGTGAGGACGCGGCGGGCGGAAAGGGCAGGCGGAAAGACGAAGGGCGGCCCCTGCGGGCCGCCCCCTTCCTGTCCAGTGTCGCGGAGCGCGGATCCGGCATGGCTTTCGCGGATCCTCTGCGTCGAAGTGTAGGCGCGCTGAGCGCGCGCGGTCAATCGAAACCGGCGGGCGCGGCGGCCGCGCGAACGTGCGGTGCGAATGCGCGCACCACGGCGCCCGCCGACGCACGCCAGGCGGCCCGCGCGAGGCCCTCATCCGCGCTGGAACGCGTAGATCGGCGGCAGCGCGAGCACGCGCAGCAGTTCGTCGAGCGCCCGGCGCGATTCGTCGAGGAGCTGCGGATCGGCGAGATCGGCGGGCACGAGCCGGTCGCGGTAGTGGCGGCGGATCCATGCTTCGAGGTCGTCCGCGAGGGCATCGTCGACGAACACGCGCGCGGAGATCGCCGCGCGTTCCTCGGGGGTGAGCGGCACGCGCAGCCGCAGGCACGCGGGCCCGCCGCCGTTGCGCATGCTCTGGCGCAAGTCGAGCACCAGAGCTTCCGCGAGCGGACCGCCCGGCGCGGTCCAGCGATCGAGCACCGCGGAGGCTCGCGCGTTCTCGCGCACCTCGGCGGCCGCGACCAGCAGCAAGCCTCCTTCCGGTCGCTCGACGAGCTGGCCGTTGAACAGGTAGGTCGCCACCGCCTCCTCGACCGTCAGTTCGTCGTCGCCGACGATCTCCGCCCGGAACGACGGGCCGACCAGCGAGGCGAGCGCCCCGACCGTCGTGCGCGTGTCGACGTACGCGCGCTCGTGGACGAGGAACGTGGTTCCCTGTCCGACCGCGATCACGTCGTTGTGGAACACGCCGGCGTCGATAGCGTCGGGATGCTGCTGCGCGTGGATCGTGCGAGCGGGATCGAGGCCGTGTCGGCGCGCCACGGCCATCGACGCCTCGAGCGTCTGCCGCGCGGGGTGGAGGCGGGGGGCGGTAGCCGCGGCGTCGAACGCGGCGCGCCCGTACACGAACAGCGAGATCCCCGGGCCGGCGTCCCCGGGACCTGCGAAACGCGTGTGGTTCGCGGCCCCCTCGTCTCCGGTGGGCACGGCGGCGGGCAGCGGATCGTGCACGGCGAACCGACGCGTGTCGGCGAAGATCGCGCGCAGCACGCGCGTCGTGGTCTCAGCCTCGATCGAGCGGTGCAGCAGCGTGACGAGGTTCGCGGGCGAGAAGTGCACGCGGCCGTCCGCGGTGTCCGCGGACGCGCTCACGGTGGCGGCGTTCGCCGTCCACATCGCGGCGGCGGACGAAGCGGCTGCGAGCAGCGCGGGCGCATCGCGTGCGGCGCGCGCGAGGATGTCGGCATCGCTGCCCGTGAAGCCGGCCGCGCGCAGCGTCGGGACGTGGGGCCGCTCGTGCGGCGGCAGCACCGCCTGCGGGATGCCGCGAGCGGCGAGCGCGCGCATCTTCGCGAGCCCCTGCAGCGCGGCCTCGCGGGGATTCGACGCGAGCCCCGCGTGCTTCTGCGACGCGAGGTTCCCGGGCGACATCCCCGAGTAATGGTGCGTCGGGCCGGGGAGGCCGTCGAACTGAAGGTCCACCGCCGCCATGCTAGATAGGGAGGATCGGACTCGACACTCGCACGCCGCGAACCATGGGTTCGGAACTCGTCGCCCGAGACGTCCTGCCGGGGCGCGATCCGGTGGCGGGCGGTGGAGTCCGCACCCAGGGGTCAACGCACGGGCGGAAACAGGGCGAGGTGCTTCGTGTAGACGCCCACCGGAACAATGCCGACCACGCCCGCGCCAGCATGGGTCTCGATCACCGCGAGCTCGCCGCGCGGCGTGATGAAGATCCGAAGACTCGTTCGGGTCGCGGCATAGGCGCCTTCGGTGCCGCCGCGCTCGCTCCGCTCCGGAAGCTCGATCGACCCGTCCGCGGCGGTTCGAATCGAGTCCCGCGCGAACTCGACGGTATCCCATTGGCTCGTCCCCTGGAACCAGGTGAAACGAAGTCCGCCCTGCGCGTTCCAGTCGATCCGCACGCGATCGGCCTCCCGGGCCGGAACGTGGAACAGCCGCGCCAGGTTGCCGGCGGCGATGAACGTTTCCTGCGAACGATAGCTCGCGACATTCTCGAACTCTCCGGCAAGGGACCGCGTCCTTTCCCGGTCGACGACCTCGGTGGACGCGCGCGGGTCGACCGAGGCGCAGCCCGGCAGGAGCGCCGACGAACAGCCCATCAGCACGATCGCAATCGCGTTTCGCATCCGCGGTGAAGATCGACCGGGCCAGTTTCGATCGGCCCATGATGGGCCGTGCGCCTCGGGGGTGTCAATGAACCCCCCCGCTGTGCCGGTTCGTGCGACGCGTCCGATGGGAATCGAGCGCGCGACGGTCATCGATTCGCAGGCGACAGCGGCACTGCCCGCACGCGATCGCCCTCGACGACGCCGAGCGCGGCGGCTTCGTGCGGCGCGAGTTGCAGGTGATCGGCATGCGCCGGCGCGCTCGTGAGCATCGCGCGGTAGCGCTCGAAGCCGCGGTTGCAGACGAGCCAGGGAACGCCGCCGACGGGCCTGTCGGGGTCTGGGTCGGTCTGGTCGAGGGAAACGCCCAGCACGCGCGATCGGCGCACCGCGTCGACCGTGTCGCGGAACGCTTCGACCGTGGGCCCCGCGTCGAAGATGTCGATGTAGCCGTCGTATCGGAAACCCTCCTGCTCGAGCATGCGCCGTGCCGGCTCGGTGTCCTGGTGCACCGCGCCGATCGCCTCGCGCGCGTCCCGTGGCAGCAGGTTCACGTACACCGGGTGCCTCGGCATCAGTTCGGCGATGAACGCCTTCTGCCCGATGCCGGTCAGGTAGTCGGCGGTCGTGTACTCCATCGCGAAGAAATGGCGGCCGAGTCCCTCCCAGAACGGCGAGCGGCCCCGGGCGTCGAGCCGCCCGCGCAACTCCGCGATGACCTTGGTGCCGAACCGGTCGGCGAACTCAGCGATGAACAGCAGTCGGCTCTTCGCGAGCAGCGGACCATTCTTGCCGTGACGAAAACCGTGGTCGAGGAAGAGCGTGCAGAGTTCCGTATGCCCGGTGTGGTCGTTGGCGAGGAAGAGCGTGGGCACCGCGGTGTACACGTCGAGCGCGCGCGAAGCGTGCACCAGTGTTCCGACGCGGTAGTTGTACCAGGGCTCCTTGAGGCCGACGGCCGCCTCGATCGCGCTGATGCCGACGACGCGCGTCGCGGCGCCGTCGCGACCTTGATCCACGAGCACGAACACATAGCACTCGTCGGAGCGCGGCGCGTTGCCGGCGAACGACGCGAGCGAGCGTTCGATCCGTTCGGCGAGGCGCTCGCGGCTCGCGGGCAGCGTCGTGAGCCCGGCGCCGGTGCGCTCGGACAGCGCGAGGACCGCAGGCAGGTCGTCGCGCGCGATGGGGCGGACGACGACCATTTGGGATCAGAAATTGGGTGTCAGAGAAAG
>DAOMBL010000142.1:0-7956 GCA_035427325.1 Casimicrobiaceae bacterium | reverse complement strand
CGGCCCCGGTCCCAGTCTCCCGCCGTCCGAGAGCGCGCGACGACCACGCCGACCGAGCCGATCCGGCTGGTCTTCATCGCGCGCGCCATCGCGTTCGGCTGGTACTGGGTCTGGGCCAGCACTTGTTGCACGCGCTCGCGCACGTCGGGCCGCACGCCCGGATGCGCATGGAGCACGCGCGACACCGTCGCTTGCGATACCCCCGCCAGCTTCGCGACCTCGCGACTGGTGATCGAGCCTGCCCGTGGCTCCGTCGCGATCACGGTGCGTCGCGTCGGCAACGCTTCCTCGTCCATGCGCCCGGTCCCTGTGCTAGCCAATCGCGGCACCCGGCATCCGGCCGCACCCCTCCGCGCGTCGACTTGCCGCCATGCCTGCGCCCTCCCCCGCAACGCCGGGAATTCATGTCCGAATCCCGAAGGGGTTGATACGTATTCAGCGCGAGGGCTTCGCGCCCGGCGCCGATCGCCACCCCCGCGGCACCTGGGCACTCTGGAGCGTCGTGGCAGTGCCCGCCGGTCGCCGGGATCGGCGGCGTGAATACGTATTCTCGACATGTGGTGCATCGAAGTCAACGCCCCCCGCCGCGGGATTCGAGATCCAGGATCGCCCGCTCGATCCGGGCAGCGTCGACCGGCGCCTGCAGATGCTTCACATAGGGGGCCGTTTCCCAGGTGACGCGCGCGATCGCCTGTGCGCGCGCGCCGAGGTCGCCTGCGCCGCCGGCGAGATCAGCCAGGCGCCGCGGCAGGCCGACACGGCGATAGAAATCGGTCAGGTCGTCGATCATCCCCCGGTCGCGTCCTTCGAGCACGAGCTGGACGAGCAGCCCCCATGCGACCTGCTCGCCGTGCAGCGCCCGCGCGAGCACCGGGTCGGCCGACAGTCCCCGCGTCAGCGAGTGCGCGATCGACAGGCCGCCGTTCTCGAAAGCGAGCCCGGAGAGCAGGATCGTCGCCTCGACCGTGCGCTCGAACGCATCGTCGGGCTCGCCGCGCCGCAGGGCCTCGAGCGCGGAGATCGCATGTTCGCGGATCGACGCATAGCAGGCGTCGGCCAGCGTGAGCGCGACATAGGGTGGGCGCGCCTTGTAGAAATTGAGTCCGCCGGTGCGGAAGCAGGCGTCCGCCTCGAACTTCTTCGACAGGGCGTCCCCGATTCCCGAGACGAAGAAGCGCTCGGGCGCACGAACGATCACCGACGTGTCGACGACCACCGCGTCCGGGTTGTGCGCCATCAGGCGGACTTCGGCGAGCACGTGGTCGCCGGTGTAGACGACCGCGAGCCGGCTCGTCGGCGAGTCGTTCGACGCGACGGTCGGGACGATCACGAGCGTCGCGGAGACCTCGCGCGCCACGCCCTTCGCCGTGTCGATCGCCTTGCCTCCGCCGACACCGACGACCGACGATGCGCGTTCCTGCCGCGCAAGTCCCGCGAGCCGCGCGATCTCGTCGGCGGTGCACTCCCCGCCGAAGGCGACGAACGTCGCGCGCCCGGCATGCGGCCCCAGCGCATCGACGAGCGCCGGCTTCATGAGTCCGAGCACGAATCCGTCGGCGATCACGAGTATCGATCCCTCGCCGGCGCCGACGAGACCGGCGATCTCCCGGAGCGCCCCGGGTCCCTGGACGTAGCGGCGCGGCGAGCCGAAGACCCGGAGCATCAGGCGTCCCCCCACCAGTAGTCGCGCCGCCCGCCGTCCATGCAGACGAGTTCGCCGTTGACGAACCCCGCGTGCGTGGAGGCGAGGTAGGCGACGAGCGCAGCGACTTCCTCGGGCCGGCAGGTGCGGCCGACCGGGTTCTGCCGGCGCAGGACCTCGCGCATCTCCGGCGTGAACGAGGCGATCAGATCGGTCTCGACGTAGCCGGGTGCGATTGCATTCGCCGTGATCCCGTCGCGGCCGACTTCCTTCGCGAGCGTTCGTGTGAATCCGAGGATGCCCGCCTTCGCCGCCGAGTAGTGCGAGACGCCCGGGCGTCCTCCGCCGGTGAAGTTCATCGAGCACATGTTGACGATGCGGCCGTAGCCGTTCGCGCGCATCGCCGGCACCGCGGCGCCCGACCAGAGGAACGTGCTGCGCAGGTGCGTCCGGATCATCGCGTCCCATTCGTCCGCCGGCATCGCCTCGGCCGGGCGACGCTGCGGTACACCGATCCCCGCGTTGTTGACGAGGACATCGAGTCGCCCGAAGCGGGCCACGACGGTCGCGACCCCGTCGCGCGCGACGCACTCGTCGGCGGCGTCGCCTCCGACGGCGATCGCCTCGGTCCCGCGCGCACGCAGCGACTCGACCGCGCGGTCCGCCGCCACGACGTCGATGTCGTTGATCGCGATCGACGCGCCTTCGGCCGCCAGCCGCTCGGCGTCGGCCAGCCCGATGCCGCGCCCGCCGCCGGTGACGAGCGCGACCCGCCCGGTCAGTCCGAGATCCACGCGCTCAGCTCCGATCGATCGCCGCGAGCCGATGGCTGATGCCGGCGGTCGCTGCGGCGGAGTCGCGATAGATGCCGTACATCGCTTCGTACCGCGGCCGCAGCGACGCGTCGGGCTCGTGCCGCGCGACGATCTCGACGGAGGCGCGCGCCGCGTCGACCTCGCTCGCGTGCATGCCGATCCCGACGCCCGCGATCAGCGCCGCGCCGAACGACGCATCGGTGACGCGCGGCATTTCGATCGCGATGCCCAGCACGTCGCAGACGATCTGGCGCCAGGTCGCGCTGCGCGCGCCTCCGCCGATGATCCGCGCCTTTCCCGCGTCGAGCCCCTGCCCGCGCAGCGCCTCGAGCACGTCGCGCAACGAATACGCGATGCCTTCGTAGAGCGCCCGGACGAAGTGGCCGCGCTCGTGCCGGAAGGTCATGCCGACGAAATCGGCACGGAGCAGCGGATCCCAGTGCGGCGTGCGCTCGCCGTTGAGGTAGGGATGGAACAGGAGGCCGCCCGCACCGGCGGGGACTGTCGACGCGAGTCGGTCCATCTCGGCGAACGCTTCCGCGCCGTCGCCTCCGGACGCCATGAAGAATCGGTCGCGCAGCCATCGATGCGCGGAGGCGCAGGAGTTCGTCGCGCCGATGGTGTACCAGAGTCCCGGCACCGCGAACGGGTAGTTGATGACCGAGCGGTGGACGCGCGGCTCCCGACCGACGATGCTCACGGTCGCCGCGGTGGCGAGCTTGACGGCCGCCTCGCCCGGAGCGATCGCGCCCGCGCCGTACACCTCGACCGACGTATCGGAGCTTCCGCACACGACCGGCGTGCCTGCCGCGAATCCGGTGGCTGATGCCGCCGTACGCGTCACCTCGCCGACGACCGAGGATGGCCGCACGATCGGCGGCAGCCTCGACGGGTCGAAGCCGATCATCGCGCACAGGCGCTCGGACCAGCGCGCGCGCCGGCCGTCGCAGAGCAGCGTCCCCACCGCTTCGGTGTGATCGGTCTCCCAGGTGCCGGTCAGCCGCGACCGCAGCCAGTCCTTCGCGACGTAGAGCCGCCGGGTGCGCGCGAGCACGTCCGGCTCGTGCCGAGCGAGCCACAGGAGCTGCGGTTGCGTCCACGTGGGCACCGCGCGATTGCACCCGAGGGCGAGGATCTCGTCTCCGTGGTCGGACTCGAGTTCGCGCGCCTCGTCGGCGCTGCGCTGGTCGCTCCAGAGGATGGCGGGACGCAGCACGTTGCCCGACGCGTCCTCGAGCACCGGGGTGTGCGCGCCCGCGCTGAACGCGATCGCCGCGACCGCGTCCGCGCCGATGCCCGCTTCCGAGAGCGCACGCGGAACCGTCGCGCACAGGGCGTCCCACCAGTCCTTCGGATGCTGCTCGCTCCAGCCGGCACGGGGCGTGTGCGTCGCGATGTCGACGGACGCCGAGCCGCCCACGCGTCCGTCGCGACGGACCGCCATCGTCTTCAGGCTGCCTGCGCCGATGTCGACGCCGACCAGCCAGTCCCCGCGCGCGATCACGCCGGCAACTCCTCCGCCACCGAGCGAACGAGCGAGGGGATGTCGAAGCCGTAGACGCATGCGTCGCGGCAGGCGTTCGCGGCTTCGAGTTCGAGCAGCGCCTCGCGCACCGACCGGTCGCGCGGAGCGCGATCGTGCGTGACCTCGAGCGCGAGCAGCGCGAGCGCCGAAGGCGTGCGCGACTCGAGCTGGTGCTCGAGCGAAGCGGGGATGGCACGCCGGCACGGATTCGGGCAGAACGCGCACATGCGCAGCGTCGCGTCGCGATCGGTCATCGTCCGGCCTCCCCCGGCCCGCCGAGCCCGCGCGCGCCGACGCCGGCGCGAAGTCCGAGCTTGCCGGGATTCATCAGGTTGGCGGGATCGAGCGCGTCCTTGATCGCCTGCAGCACGTCGAGCCCAGATCCCAGTTCACCGCGCATCCACCTGTTCCGGAACGCGCCGGAACCATGGTGGTGGCTGATCGAGCCTCCGCAGTCGAGGGTGATCGACTCGATCGCGTCCCAGACGCGCGCGTGCAGCACGAGCGCCTCGGCGTCCGGCAGCGGGGGCAGGCGAAACGTCATGTACTGGCAGGCGCCGTCCGGATAGACGTGCGACCAGTGCGTGCCGAAGTGGATGTGCGGATGCACGGCGAGCGCCGCCTCGCGACTGCGTTGGTGCATCGCCGGGAGCTCGCTCCACGGCCCGGTGACCTCGATGGTGTCCATGTAGTGGCCGGTCGATTGCCATTTCGGCGAATACGACAGGTAGCGGTGCTCCGTCCATTCGCGGTACGGCGCCTCGTCGGCGACCACGCCGCCGTGGCGCGCGAGGATCACGAGCGCGAGTTCCTCTTCGACCCGCGCGAGCCGCTCGGGCCCGGAGAACACGAGCATCAGCATGACCGGCCGCGACGCGAACGCAGGCATGCCCGCGGTGCGTGCGCGCGTCTCGGTCTCGTCGTAGAGGCGCGTCACGGCGGGCCGCAGCTCGTCCTGCATGATCTCGCGCAGGCCCGCGAAACCCGCCGCGACGCCGGGCAGCGCCACCACGACGCCATGCTCGCGCTCGGGCCGCTTCCAGACCCGCAACGTGACCTCGGTGATCGCGCCGAGCACGCCTTCGGAACCGATGAACAACTGGAGGAGGTCGGGGCCCGTGGCGCGGCGGGCGACCGGGCGGACGTCGAGCGTCTCTCCGTCGGGCAGGACGACCTTGAGCCCCCGGACGATGTCCTCGATCTTGCCGTAGCGCGACGAGGTCTGTCCCGCGCCGCGGCACGCCGCCCAGCCGCCGACCGTCGACATGTGAAGCGACTGCGGAAGGTGGCCGCAGGTGTAGCCGTGATCGGCGAGCGCCGACTCGAACTGGCCGCCGTTCATCCCCGCGCCGACGCTCGCGAGCCCATTGACCGTGTCGATCCGGACCATGCGGTTGAGTCGCTTCAGGTCGAGGATCGCTTCGCCTCCGAGCGGGATGGCGCCGCCCAGGACGCCGGAGCCCGCCCCGAAGGGGACGAGCGCGACGCCCGCGCGGCGGGCCCAGCGCACGACCTCCGCGACCTCGTCGTGGGTTCCGGGACAGATCACGGCCGACGGCAACGTGCCGGGCAGGTGGCCGGCGCGCACGACGAACGTGGCGAACGGCAGGCGATCGCGCGCATACGCGTAGCGGTCGGGCCAGCGCGAATGCACGTGCGCATCGCCGACGATCGACGCGAGCGCTGCGAGTTGCGACGCGGGAAGCGCCTGCGTCGGCCCCGGCGCTCGGGCAGGGTGGGCGGTCATGGGCGCGTTGCGGGTCGGGCGGCGACGTGGCGGGAGGTCACGATTGCAAACGTTTGCAACGGAAACCGTATCCGAAGTCGCGAGCGGTGTCAACGCATGCGAGCGTGAATATTTCATCTTGCAGCGCAGCATCTGCACGGCAATCGGACCGGATATGCCGCCCTGTCCCCACGGCGTTGCTGCAAACGTTTGCGCCACCGCTCCGCTCGTGGTATCCCGTCGACCATGGTGAACCTGAAGGAGGTCGCGGCACTGGCCGGGGTGTCGGCGGCCACCGTGTCCCGGACGCTTTCGGCGCCCCACCTTGTCAATGCGAGGACACGCGAGCGCGTCCAGCGCGCGATCGCCGAACTCGATTACCTTCCGCACGGCCCGGCACGCGCGCTGCGCTCGAACCGCACCGGCTCGATCGGCGCGGTCGTGCCCTCGCTCAACAACGAGTTGTACGCATCGGGCACCGACGCGCTGCAGCAGGTCCTCGAGGCGCGCGGGTACACGCTGCTCGTCACGAGCTACCACTATGACGCGGCGGTCGAGGTGCGCTCGGTGCGCACGCTGCTGCAGCGCGGGGTCGACGGCCTGGTTCTCGTCGGACGCCAGCACGACCACGCACTCTACGACCTGATCGCGAAACGTCGCGTGCCCTACGTGCTCGCCTGGGCGCTCGACGACACCGGCGACCATCCGTCGGTCGGCTACAGCAACCGCGAGGCGAGCGCGACGATCGCGAGGCACCTGCTTGGCCTCGGGCACCTCAGCTTCGCGATGATTTCCGGCCCGCTCGAGCGCAGCGACCGCGCACGCGACCGCGTCGAGGGGGTGCGCGGCGCGCTCGCCACGCGCGGACTCGCGCTGCGACCCACGCACCTCGTGGAGACCGCCTACACCCTGGCCGCCGGCAGCGAGGCGATGACACGCCTTCTCGCCGTTCGCCCGCGCCCCACGGCCGTGATCTGCGGCAACGACCTCATCGCGGTCGCCGCGATCGACGCTTGCCGTGAGCAGGGACTCGACGTCCCGCACGATGTCTCGGTCGCCGGCTTCGGCGCCATGGAGATCGCCGGGCTGCGGTCCCCGTCGGTCACGACGATCCGCTCGCCCGTCGCCGCGATCGGCGAGGCCGCGGGCGCGCTACTCCTCGCCCGCATCGCGGGCGAGACGCGGCCGCCCAAGGTCGAGTTCGAGGCGGAACTGGTCGTGCGCGGGAGCACGGGGCCGGCACCACGGCGTGCCCGGTCGTCGGCGACCCGCTGACCGGCGACCCGCGTCAGTCGGTCGCTTCCGCCACCGCCGCCAGCGTCTCCAGCGCCCACCTCGGCCGCACCGAGAACGCACCGTCGCGCGCCGTCGCGCCGGACAGCCGCATCGCGCCCGCGAGCGCGATCATCGCGCCGTTGTCGGTGCAGAACGCGAGATCCGGGAAGTAGACGCGCGCGCCGCGTCGCGCGGCCTCCGCGACGAGCCGCGCGCGCAGTTCGAGGTTCGCGCCGACGCCGCCGGCGACGACGAGGCGCGTCGCGCCTGTCGCCTCGAGGGCCGCGATCGCCTTCGCCGCCAGCACTTCGACGACCGCACGCTGGAACTCGGCGGCGACGTTGGCGCGCAGCGTCGCGTCGAGGCCGCCTTCGGCCTCGCGCCGCCGCACGAGCGTCATCACGGCGGTCTTGAGGCCCGAGAAACTCATCGCGAGGTCGCCCGAGTCGATCATCGGGCGCGGCAGCGACACGATGCCGGCGCGACCCGACGCGGCGAGCGCGGCGAGCGCCGGCCCGCCGGGATAGGGCAGGCCGAGGAGGGTCGCCGTCTTGTCGAACGCCTCGCCGGCCGCGTCGTCGAGCGTGTCGCCGATCAGCCGGTAGCGCCCGACGCCACCGACTTCGTAGATCTGCGTGTGGCCGCCCGACACCAGCAGCGCGACGAACGGGAACGCCGGCCGGGGATCGGCGAGGAGCGGCGAGAGCAGGTGGCCTTCGAGGTGATGCACGCCCACGACCGGCTTGTCGAGCGCGAAGCCGAGCGCGTTCGCGACGCTCGCGCCGACGAGCAGCGCGCCCGCGAGTCCCGGGCCTTCGGTGTACGCGATGCCGTCGAGATCGGCGAGCGCCGTCTTCGCCTCGGCGGCGACCTCCTCGATCAGCGGGACCAGGCGCCGCACGTGGTTGCGCGACGCGAGTTCCGGCACGACGCCGCCGTAGCGCGCGTGCCGGTCGCCCTGCGGGTGCAGGCG
>DAOMBL010000141.1:0-8047 GCA_035427325.1 Casimicrobiaceae bacterium | reverse complement strand
CTGGAGCCCGGAGGCCCGGCGCAAGGCTCCGCAGCGCTTCGAGGTCCGCAAGGGCGACAACCCGACGATCGACATCGCCATCGTCAAGCGGATGATCGAGATCATCCGCCAGACCGAGAAGGGCGACTTCGTGTGGCGGTCGGAGCGGCTCGGGCGCGAGATCACGCTCTCGGCACGGCCCGAGGACAACCAGCGGCTCGAAGAATTCCTGCTGCGGGACATGTTCGGATGACCGGAGTCGCACGCGCGACGGGCCCCGTCGCCGCGCGCATGCGGGAGCGGCGTCCGGCTCCCCGGTTTCTCGAGCGCGCGATGCGCGCGCTCGCATGCAGCATCGCCTGCTTCGTCGCCGCGTTCGGCGCGCACGCCGACCCGACGAAGATCCTGCGCGTCGCGGTGTTCGACATCGACACCCTCGATCCGCAGCAGTACAGCGACCATCCGTCGTTCTCGGTCATCCAGGCGCTGTTCGAACCGGCCTTCGAGTGGGACTACCTGTCGCGTACGCCGAAGCTCACGCCGCTCACCGCCGCCGCGCCCGCCCGGATCGACGATGCCGGGCGCACGTGGACGATCCGATTGAAGCGCGGGATTCGTTTCGTCGACGATCCCGCGTTCCTCGGGAAGCCGCGCGAACTCGTCGCCGAAGACTACGTCTACGCGTACAAGCGCTGGCTCGACCCGAACCTGCGCCGCGGCGGGCAGCCGGTCCTGACCGACCTCATCGTCGGCGCCCGTCCGGTCGTCGACGCCGCGAAGCGGTCCGGCCGCCTCGACTACGACGCGCCGATCGAGGGCCTGCGTGCGCTCGACCGGCACACGCTGCGCATCCGCCTGCGCGAGCCGAACTTCCCGGCGGTCGAGGACATGCTCGGCATGGTCGGCGCCGTCGCGCGCGAGGTCGTCGAGGCGGCGGGCGGCGACATCCGCGAGCGCCCGGTCGGCACCGGGCCCTACCGCCTGCGCGAGTGGAAGCGCGGCTCCCGGCTGCTGCTCGTGGCGAACCCCGATTATCGCGAGGCAGGCTTTCCCGCGAGCACCGACCCGCGCGACGCCGCGCTCGTCGCGTCGATGCGCGGCCGGCGTGTGCCGTTCGCCGGGGCCGTCGAGGTCCACGTCATCGACGAGGACGCCACGCGCCTGCTCGCGTTCGAGCGCGGCGATCTCGACTTCATCGAACTGCGCGGCGAGATCGCGACGCGCCTGCTCGCCGGCGGCGATCTCGCTCCCGCGGTCGCCGCGCGCGGCGTCACGCGGCAGGTGCACGTCGAGCCGTTCCTGTTCTCGTTCTACTTCAACATGAAGGACCCGGTGCTGGGCGGCACGAGCCGGGAAAAGGTCGCGCTGCGCCGGGCGATCGCCATGGGGTTCGACACCGAGCGGTTCACGCGCGTCGTGATGGCGGGCCAGGCGATACCCGCGAGCCAGATCGCGCCCCCGGGCACGACCGGCCACGACCCGGCGTTCGCGTCCGCATCGATGCACGACCCGGCGGCCGCGAACGCCCTGCTCGACCGGTTCGGCTACGGTACCCGCGATCCGGACGGATATCGGCGCGGCCCCGACGGCCGGCCCCTCACGATCACGCTGTCGCTGCGCACCGGCGGCATCTCGCGCGACCTGCAGACCCTGTGGCGCAGCAACCTGCACGCGCTGGGGTTGCGCGCGGCGTTCGAGACGGCGCCGTTCCAGGAGATCATCCGCAACGTCGAACTCGGCAGGTTCCAGATGTACCACGGAGGATACGGAGGGTCGCCGTCCGGCTACAACGAGTTCGCGCAACTGCACGGCGTCGAGCCGCAGCGCGTCAACGTCGTGGGGTTCGCGGACGCCGACTACGATCGCGCCGCGGCGGCGTTCCTGCGCGCGGCCGACGAGACCGGAAGGATCGAGGCGGCCAGGACGATGAACGCCGTCGCGCGCGCGTACATGCCGATGCTGCCCGCGTACTTCCGGCTCGAGTCGACCTACGTGCAGCCGTGGCTCGCCGGGTTCCGGCCGCAGCGGTTCTCGACCTACTGGAAATACCTCGACGTCGACACGGCAAAGCGTCGCTGAACACGCGCGAGGCCCGGGGATCCCCGGGGGCGCCGCCCGGCGCGGAATGACCGGGGGAGCCGGACTGTTAACGTCCGGACGGGGCGAGCGCCCGGTCCTCGGGACCGGACGTCACATCGCGAACGCGACGCGCGCCGCGTTCGCCGCGGCGCTCCAGGCGGAGGTCGTCGCACGCGCGTCGGTCCCATTTCGTCCGATCCACATTCAGGAGGCATTCGATGAGCATCACCGTTCCCACCAGGCGCACCGTGGTGCGCGCACTCGCGCTCGCCGGCGTCGCGGCGGCGCTGGCCGGCTGCCAGACGATGGAGATGCCGAAGTCGTACACGCAGACCGTGGCGCTCTCGGGCACGCAGGAAGTGCCCCCGACGGCGACTGGGGCTTCGGGCTCCGGCAACGTCACCGTGACCCCCGAAGGCATGGTCACCGCGACGATCGTCGTCAACGGGATGACCGCGACCGCCGCGCACATCCACATGGGGGCGAAGGGCGCCAACGGCCCGGTCATCGTGCCGTTCACCAAGACGGCCGACAACACGTTCTCCGCGCCCGCGGGCGCGAAGATGACGCCCGACCAGTATGCGGCGTACAAGGCCGGCAACACCTACGTCAACGTCCACAGCGCCGCGCATCCGGGCGGCGAGGTCCGTGCGCAGTTGAAGGGCCAGTGACCCCGATCCTCCCGGTGTCGGACCCGCGTCCGGCACCGGGCGCCGGGTGTCAGACGCGAGGCTCGCCGCGAGCGTTGACGGTGATCGTCGCGCCCGGCGGGAACGACAGCTGGGCGGTGTAGTCGCGACCGCGAAAGCGGTAGACCACGTCCCAGTAAGCCGGCTGACCGGAACCGGGGACCGTCTGGCACTTCTGGACGCCCCCTGCCCGGCCTCCCGCCACGGTCGACCCGGCGTAGGCCCCACCCACTGCGCCGATCGCGGTGGCGACATCGCGCCCGTGCCCGCCGCCGATCTGGTGACCGAGCACGCCGCCCAGGATGCCCCCGACGATCGCGCCGGCGACCTGATCGCCGCTCGGGTGCTTCGGCTCGACCCAGCAGCGCTGTTCGGGCGGCCCCGTGACCGCGCGCACCGAGATCACGTCGGCCTGGTAGAGCGCCTCGCCGTAGCGCGGATAGTACGCGTAGCCGGGCGGAGGCGCCGGCGGGTACGCCCCGGCGACGCTGCCGCCCACGCGCCGCAGCGATGAAATGCTGCCCTGGAGCCCCATCGCGTAGAGCGACGGGTACTGTCCGGGCGTGAGCACGGCGCAGCGCCCGCCGAAGTGGGCGTCGGCACAGAACTCCCAGCGGCCACGGTCGACGATCACCGAGCGCGTCCGGTCGTTGAAGCCGTAGGGATCGAGGTTCGGCGTGTCCCAGTTGATCGGGTAGCTCGCCCCGCGGAAGTTCTCCTGCGAATAGAGCGTGACCTGCGCGGCCGCGACGGTACTGACGAGTACGGTCAGGGCGATGGCGATCCGGAACCGCGTGCGAATCATGGTTCTCTCCACCGAACGAACGTTGCAGTGTATCAAGCCCTGCACCTGCGCGATCGATCCGGACGGTGCAGCGGACGCCTTGCGCGCAGGTACACTTGGCCGCGCATGGGTCCCACCGTCATCAAGCCCGCCTGGGTGCTCCACGGTCCGGACGGCGATCACTTCGAGCCCAGGCTGTTCGGCCTCCTGCAGGCGGTCCGGGACACCGGCAAGCTCACCTCGGCGTCGAGCGCGGTCGGACTGTCCTACCGCCACTCGTGGCAGCTCCTCGCCCGGTGGTCCGAGATGCTGGGAAGCGACCTCGTCGTCATGGAGCAGGGAAAGGGCACGCGCCTCACCCGGCTGGGCGAGCGCCTGCTGTGGGTCGAGCAGCGCACGCAGGCGAGCCTCTTCCCGCAGCTCGAGAACATCGCCTCCGAGCTGAACGTCGAGATCCGGCGCGCGCGCCGTGCCCCGCATCCGATCGTGCGCGTGCACGCGAGCCACGGATACGCGATCGAACTGCTGCCCCGGCTCATGCCGCACGACGCACCGGCGGACGTCGCGCTCAAGTACACGGGAAGCGTCGAAGCGCTCGCGTCGCTCGCGCGCGGGACCTGCGACCTCGCGGGCTTCCACGTGCCGATCGGAGACATGTCGGAGGCGTTCTGGGCGGAGTACGCGCGCTTCATCCGGCCGCGCCAGCAGCGGGTGATCCGCATGGTGCGGCGGACGCAGGGCCTCATCGTCGCCGCAGGCAACCCGCTGCGCATCCGCGACCTCGCGGACCTCGCGCGTCCGCGCGTGAAGTTCGTCAACCGGCAGCCGGGCTCGGGCACGCGCGTCCTGCTCGATGCGCTGCTCTCGAGGCGCGGCATCGCGTCGCGCGCGATCCGCGGTTACGACAACGTCGAGATCACGCATGCCGCGGTCGCCGCCACGGTGGCGAGCGGCGTCGCCCATGCCGGGCTCGGCGTCGCGCCGGCGGCCCGCGCGTACCGGCTCGACTTCATACCGATCGTCGAGGAGCGCTACCTGCTCGCCTGCCGCGCCGCATCGCTCGAATCCCCCTCCGTCCAGGCGATCGTCGCGCTGTTGCGCAGCACGGCGTTCCGTCGCTCGATCGAATCGGTGCCTGGCTACCGTCCGGACCGTCCCGGCGACATCGCCACGTTCGGAGAACTCTTTCCCGACGCGTTCGACGCGCGTCGGGCACGACGGGTGACACGTCATGTCCGGCAGGCTCAAGGCGCGGCTTGACGCGGGCGTGAGCCTCGGGCGCGACGCGGCGCACCCGGTGCCGCGCGAACTCCTCGACCTGCTGCGAGGCATCCGCAAGCACGGTTCGCTCGGACTCGCGCGGCGCGAGGTCGGCATGTCCCACCGCTACGCGCACGCGCTGATCGCGCGCTGGGAGACGATCACCGGCCGGAAACTCGCGATGCTCGCGCGCGGGCGCGGCAGCGCACTCACGCCGTTCGGCCTCAAGCTCGCGGGCATCGAGGCCTGGCTGCACGAACGCGTCGGCGCGAGGTTCGCCAGTCTCTCCGAGGAACTCGCGGACCACCTCGACGTGCCGCAGGAGGCCGCTGCCCCGCGCCTCCGGATGCGGGCGAGCCACGACCTCGCCGTGCTGAAGCTCCACGAGCGGCTCGCCGGCCAACTGGCGATCGACCTCAGGTTCCAGGGTGGCCTCGCCAGTCTCGACGCGCTCGCGCGCGGCGAAGTCGATCTCGCCGGCTTTCACGTGCCGGACCCGCCTTCGCTCCTCGGCCCGCTCCTGCCCGAGTACCGCTCCCGTCTCGAGGGACGCGGCTACCGGTACCTGCGGCTCATCACGCGCCACCAGGGCATGATCGTCGCGCACGGCAACCCCGGGCGCATCCGATCGCTCGCCGATCTCGCCCGCCCCGGCCTGCGCCTCGCCAACCGGGAGCACGGTTCGGGGACGCGCCTGCTGTTCGATGCGCTGCTCGCCGCGCACGGCATCGCCGCCGATGCGATCGAAGGCTACGACAGCGAGGGACTCACGCACGTCGCGACCGCCGCCCGCGTGCGCTCGGGCTCGGCGGACGTCGCGTTCGGCATCGAAGCCGCGGCACGCGCGCACGACCTCGGCTTCGTGCCGGTCGCGAACGAATGCTACTACCTCGCAGCGCGCGGTGGCGGCGCCGCCGACGACGCGCTCGACACGCTCGCGCGGGCGGCGGACACGGTGGTGTTTCGCCGCGCGATCGCGCGCATCGGCGGCTACGATGTCGCGCACGCGCCCGCCCGGGTGACGCTCGCGCAGATACTCGGCGACCGGAGGACGCGCGCCTCCGGATCGCACCCGGAAACCGGCGCAGCACCGCGCCCGTCCCCGAGTGCCGCCGGCCGCACGCGCCCGTAGCGCAGGCATCCGGCCGCGGCGCTACGCGTCGATCGCGAGTTCCTGCAGCACCGAGAGCGGGACCACGGCCAGCGTCTCCTCATGGGTCGCCGCGAGCACGACCGGCGGTGCGACACCCGCCTCGTACGCCTGCCGCCAGGTCGCCGCGCACACGCACCAGCGGTCGCCGGGCCGAAGGCCGGGAAACCCGAAACGCGGTGCCGGCGTCACGAGGTCGTTGCCCTGCGAACGGGCGAACGACAGGAAGGCGCGCGTCATGCGCGCGCAGACGACGTGCAGTCCGAGATCGGCGGGACCGGTGTTGCAGCAGCCGTCGCGGAAGAAGCCGGTGCGCGGCGACAACGAGCAGGGTTCGAGCGCACCGCCCAGCACGTTGCGCTCGGCCGGGCGTTCGGGGCCGGCATCGGATCCCATGCCGGCATCATAGCTCCGGCCACGCCGTCATGGTGAACGAATCCCGGCGTCCCCGGTCGCATGGAAGCCATCGACGCGCCGCCGAACCCCCGGCGCCCGTTGCCGGCGGCGGCCGCTCAGCGTGCCGCTCCGCCCCGATCCGCCCCGACCACGTCGCTGAGCAGGCGCGCGAGGTCGGCGTTCTCGATGAGTCTGACACGCTGACGGGACGCGAAGTCGCGCGCCTGGGCGGACAGTTCCCCGGCCACCACGCAGACGGCCTCGCGTGCCTCCCGCGCCTCGCGCAGCGCAACGAGTTCGCGAAGCGGTTCCAGTCCGGTGCGGGCCGCCTTCCAGCGCTTGCCGCTGACCACCGAGCGCCGCCCCTCCCTGACGATCTCGAAGTCCGCTGCGGCGGCGTCGATGCGCGTGACCTCGTAGCCGTCGCGGCGAAAGCCGCGCTCCAGCGCGTCCGAGAACGCGCTCCACGACATCGCACGCACCGCGTCCAGCGTCGCCGCGATCCGCTTCGCCGAGGGCGCACGCAGTTGCCGCCACGCGGCGACGGCCGCGATCACCGCGAACGGCGCGCCGGCGAAGAGGCCGAACGCGCGCCAGTGCGCCGGCAGCACTGCGAGGGCGACGCCTCCGATCAGGACCGCGATCGCAGCGCTGACCCACCACGACGAGCGCAGCAGGATCGCGAACAGCGAGTTCTCGTTCATCTTCCACTGCATGGCGTCGCTCGCGGGAATCGGGTCGCGGAACGCGGATGCTACCGCGCCGGGGCGAGGAGCGCGACCGCGCCGGAGAAGGTCACGAACGCGAGCGCGGTCGACACGAGGATGATGCGGGCGATGCGGCCGTTGTCGGCGCCGAAGCGCTCGGCGAGCATCGCCACGTTGGAGGCCGAGGGGAGCGCCGCCACGAGCACGATCACGCCGAGCGCGAAGCGGTCGAGCGGAACCCCGAGATCGATCGCGCTCCAGCCGATCGCGAGCACCAGCAGCGGGTGGACGACGAGCTTGACGAGCGCCACCGGCACGTACTCGGTCCACGGCATCGCGTCGCGCGTCGCCATCTGCGAGCGCGCGAGCACCGCGCCGATCGTGAAGAGCGCGGCCGGAGGCGCCGCGTCCGCGAGGAGCGAGATCGTCCGCATCGCCGGACCGGGAAGCGTGAGACCGGAGGCGTAGACCGCCACGCCCAGCACGATCGCCCAGGGGAGCGGATTGGCGAGCATCCCCTTCAGGGCCGCGCGCGCCGCCGCCGTCGAGCCCTGGGCGCCGAGGTTCCCGAGTTGCGCGATCGCGATGCAGACCGAACTCGTGGCGATGAGGTCGATCAGGATCGTGGCGATCGCGGGACCCGCCGCGGCGTCGCCCAGCAGCGCGACGAGCAGCGGCACGCCCATGTAGCCGGTGTTCGGAAACGCGGCGACCAGCGCGCCGAACGCCGCGTCGTTCCAGCGGATGCGCGGCGAGATCGTCACCGCGACGGTGAACGCGACGATCGCGAGCGCGCAGCCGAGGTAGACCGCCGCCATGCCGACGGTGAGGTCGCGCAGGATCGGCGTCGTCGCGCCGAACCGGAACAGAATGCAGGGCAGCGCGCAGTACAGCACGAAACCGTTGAGGCCGGGGACCGCGGACGGCGAGAGCAGGCCCCACCGGGTGGCGAGGTAGCCGGAGAGGACCAGCGCGAAGAACGGAAACGTAACGGCGAGGATCG
>DAOMBL010000140.1:0-8064 GCA_035427325.1 Casimicrobiaceae bacterium | reverse complement strand
GCCGCCAGCGTCCCCGGCGACACGCCCCTCCTGTGGATCCTGCGCGATTCGCTGAAGCTCACAGGCACGAAATACGGCTGCGGCATGGCGCAGTGCGGTGCATGCACGGTCTACCTCGAAGGCCAGCCGACCCGCTCGTGCCAGGTCCCGCTCTCCTCGCTCAGGCAGGGTGCCGACATCACGACCATCGAAGGGCTGAAGTCGAAGGAGGGCCAGGCGGTGCAGGCAGCGTGGGTCAAGCTCGACGTGCCGCAGTGCGGCTACTGCCAGTCGGGCCAGGTCATGAGTGCGGCCGCGCTGCTCGCGAAGAACCCCCGGCCGACCGATGCCGACATCGACCAGGCGATGGCCGGCAACCTGTGCCGCTGCGCCACCTACGTCCGCATACGCGCCGCGATCAAGGAAGCGGCGCGCACGCTCGCCTGACGGGGGCCGCGATGACCGATCGACCCATCGTCAACCTGTCGCGCTCGCGCCGTGCGTTCCTCATGGCCGGGGGCGCGGCGGGCGCGGGACTCCTCCTGGGACTCGTCCTGCCAGCGTCCGCGCAGACGGGCGCGCCGGGCAAGGCCGCCGCCGCAGGTGCGGCGCCGCCGTTCGAGCCCAACGCATTCGTGCGCATCGGCACCGACGACACGGTGACCGTGGTCGCCAAGCACGTCGAGATGGGCCAGGGTGCCTTCACCGGACTCGCGACGATCGTCGCCGAGGAACTCGACGCCGCATGGCGCCAGGTTCGGGTCGTCGGCGCGCCCGCCGACGCGACGCGCTACAACAACCTCGCGTGGGGCCCGATGCAGGGCACCGGCGGTTCGTCGGCCATCGCGAACTCGTGGGAGCAGTTGCGCAACGCCGGTGCGAGCGCGCGCGCGATGCTCGTCGCCGCCGCGGCGAAGAAGTGGGGCGTCCCCGCGGGCGAGATCCGGGTCTCGGGCGGCGTCGTGTCGCATCCGTCCGGCCGCAAGGCGAGCTTCGGCGATCTGGCGACGGACGCGGGCGCGATGCCGGTGCCCACGTCCGTCGCGCTCAAGGATCCGAAGGACTTCGTGTTCGTCGGCAAGGCGTTCCCGCGGGTCGATTCGCTCGCGAAGTCGAACGGCACCGCGCAGTTCACGCAGGACGTCCAGCTTCCCGGCATGCTGACCGCGCTCGTGCTGCACCCGCCGCGCTTCGGTGCGCGCGTGAGGAGCTTCGACGCGAGCGCAGTGCGCGATGTGCCCGGGGTGCGCGGCGTGCTCGAACTGCCGACCGGCATCGCGGTCGTCGCCACCGGGTTCTGGGCGGCGAAGCAGGGACGCGACGCGCTGAAGGTCGTGTGGAACGAGAACCGGGCGTGGAAGGGCTCGACCGGCGAGCTGATGGCCGAGTACCGCAAACTCGCGGAGAAACCGGGCAAGGTCGCGCGGGCCGAAGGCGACGCGCAGGCGGCCATCGCGTCGGCGGCGACGAAGCTCGAGGCGAGCTTCGAGTTCCCGTACCTCGCGCACGCGGCGATGGAACCGATGAACTGCGTGATGCGCCTGTCCGACGGCCGGTGCGAGGTGTGGAACGGCGAGCAGTTCCAGACGGCGGACCAGAAGGCGATCGCGCAGGTCGTCGGGCTCAAGCCGGAACAGGTGTCGATCACGATGCTCTACGCCGGCGGCAGCTTCGGCCGCCGGGCGAACCCGCAGTCCGACTACGTGCTCGAGTGCGCGGAGATCGTGGCGCGGCTCGCGAAGGCCGGCACGAAGGATGTTCCGGTGAAGCTCGTCTGGACGCGCGAGGACGACATGCGCGGCGGCATGTACCGGCCGATGTACCTGCACGCGCTGCGCGGGGGGATCGACGCGGGGGGCGCCATCGTCGGCTGGCAGCACCGCATCGTCGGCCAGTCGATCCTCGAGGACACGATCTTCGAGGGCGCGATGCGCAAGACCGGGATCGACCCGACCTCCGTCGAGGGCGCCGCGAACCTTCCGTACGCGATCCCGGCGATCGCCGTGGACCTGCATTCCACGTCGGAGGCGGTCACCGTGCAGTGGTGGCGGTCGGTGGGCTCCTCGCATACCGCGTTCTCGACCGAAACCTTCCTGGACGAACTCGCGACCGCGGCGAAGCAGGATCCGGTCGAGCTGCGCCGGAGGCTCCTCGGGAAACACCCGCGGCACCTCGCGGCGCTCGACCTCGCCGCGAAGCAGGCGGGCTGGGGCACGCCGCTCGCGCCCGGCAAGGCGGGCGAGAAGCGCGGCCGCGGTGTCGCCGTGCACGAATCCTTCGGCACCGTCGTCGCGCAGGTGGTCGAGGCGACCGTGAAGGCCGACGGCGGCATCGTCGTCGATCGCGTCGTGTGCGCGGTCGAGTGCGGATTGGCCGTCAATCCCGACATCGTGCGTGCACAGATGGAAGGCGGGATCGGTTACGGGCTCTCCGCCGCGCTCCACGGCGCGATCACCGTCAGGGACGGCCTGGTCGAGCAGTCGAACTTCCACGACTATCCGGTGCTCCGCATCCACGAGATGCCCGCGGTGGAGGTGCACATCGTGCCGTCCGCGGGCAAGCCGACCGGGGTGGGCGAGCCGGGGACACCGGTCATCGCTCCGGCGCTCGCGAACGCGCTGTTCGCCGCGACCGGCAAGCGATTGCGGTCGCTGCCGCTGCGCCTCGGCTGACGACCCGGGGGGGGTTCGGTACCCGGGTGCGGTCGCTGGCCCGATGCTTGCTCCCGGACGATCCGTTCCGCGGCCTCGTGCCGCGCGATTTGCCACGGTTCCCGAGGCCGTCCATGAAGCTGCACACGTTGCTTGCCGCGGCCGCGCTGGCCGCCGCCGTCCCGGCCGCGGTGACGGCGCAGGGCGTCACGCCGACCACGATCGTCATCGGCCAGTCCGCCGCCACGACGGGCCAGGCCTCCGACCTCGGGACCGAGATGCGTGCCGGGGCGCTGGCCTACTTCAACGCGGTGAACGCGCGCGGCGGCGTCAACGGCCGTCGCATCGAACTCCGGACGCTCGACGACGGCTACGAGCCCGACCGGTCGCTCGCCAACACGCGGCGCTTCCTCGAGAACGACCAGGTCTTCGCGCTGTTCGGCTACGTCGGGACGCCGACGACGCTCGCCTCGATGCCGGTGTTCACCCGCGCGCAGGTGCCGCTCGTCGGCCCGTTCACCGGCGCCGAAGTGTTCCGCAAACCGTTCAACCGCTACGTCTTCAACGTCCGGGCGAGCTACTTCGTCGAGACCGACAAGCTCGTCGACCTGCTGGCGACGCTGCGCATGCAGCGCATCGCCGTGTTCTACCAGAACGACGCCTACGGAAAGGCCGGCCTCGAGGGCGTCGAGCGCGCGATGAAGGCGCGGAACATGTCGATCGCCGGCACCGCCACGGTCGAGCGCAATTCGACCGACGTCAAGGCGGCGGTGGCGACACTGTCGAAGCTCGACCCGCAGGCGGTGATCATGATCGGTGCCTACAAGGGCTGCGCCGCGTTCATCCGGGCGATGATGGCCGCGGGCATCCACGCGCAGTTCCTCAATGTCTCGTTCGTCGGCAGCAAGGGCCTCGCCGCCGAACTCGGCCCGGAAGGACGCGGCGTCGGCATCTCGCAGGTCGTGCCGTTTCCCTGGAACATCGGCACGCCGGTCGTGAAGGAGTACCAGAAGCTCATGGCCGCGGAATCGGGCAAGGAGGTCTACTCGTTCACGAGCCTCGAGGGCTTCATCGCGGCGAAGGTGCTGGTCGAGGGGCTGCGACGCGCCGGGCGGGACCTGACGCGCGACAAGCTCGTCGCCGCGCTCGAGACGATGAACGATTTCGATGTCGGCGGGTTCACCGTGACCTACACGCCGTCCGACCACAGCGGATCGCGGTTCGTCGAGCTGACGGCGATCGGCAAGGATGGCGCGTTCGTGAGGTGAGCCGGCGCCGCGTTGCGGCATAATCGACGGCGCGCGAGCGCCGTCATGCACACGCCGCCCGGATTCACGCCTTCGCACCGGCTGCCTGCCGATCTCCCCGGCAGCACGCTCGCCTTCGCGTTCGCCGGCGCGAAACTCGTCGCGCGGGAGGACGACGGCGCAACGACGGTCGCCACGCTCGCGGACCTCGACGCCGCGGGCCTCGCGGGCGAGCGCCATTTCCTCGGGGAGCTCGCGGGCGTGCCCTGCGTGGCCGTCGCGCTCCGCGACGGCGCGGCCGCGCCGGCGGGATTCGTCACCGCCGGCCTGCGGTCGTACTTCATGCGGCTGCCCGATCCGCTGCTCGCGCTCGCGGCGCGCGCGTTCCAGGTCACGGACTTCGACCGGTCGCACCGCTACTGCGGTCGCTGTGCGACCCCGACGCGGCCCCGCCCGGGCGAACGGGCGCGGGAATGTCCGGTGTGCGGACTGGTCGCCTACCCCCGCGTATCGCCTGCGATGATGACCCTGGTGACGCGGGGGCGGGAACTGCTGCTCGCGCGTTCCGAGCGCTTCGCGCCGGGCATGTACTCGGCGCTCGCCGGCTTCGTCGAGCCGGGCGAGACCATCGAGGACTGCATTCGTCGCGAAGTGCGGGAGGAGGTCGGCGTCGAGGTGCACGCTCCGGCCTATTTCGCGAGCCAGTCGTGGGCGTTCCCGCATTCGCTGATGATCGCGTACACCGCCGAGCACGCGGGCGGCGAGATCCGCCTCGAGGACCCGGAGATCGCCGACGCGCGCTGGTTCCCGCTCGACGCGCTTCCCGCGCTGCCTTCGCCGGTGTCGATCGCACGCAGGCTGATCGACGCGACCGTGCTTCGCCTGCGCTCGGCCTGACGCCCGGGCGATGCCTCGGTCCGGCGCCATCCCCGGCCGGAGGCGCGCGAGCGTTGCGTTAGAATCGTCGCCTTCCGCATGATCCGCCTGCGCCTCCTCGTCGCTGCGTTCTCCGCGCTCGCCGCCACGCACGCGCTCGCGCAGTCGACGGCCGCCAAGCCCCCGCCCGAGCCGCCGCCGACGCCGCTTCCGGCCGAGTTCTCGGCCGAGGCGATGAAGGCCTACGCAGCCGGACTGAGGGACGCGCGCGCGCTCCTCGCGCAGAAGCGCTACGACGAAGCGATCGCGAAGCTCGACACGCTGTCGGGCGAACGTCCGCGCGAGCCGCAGGCGCGCTTCCTGAAGGCCGTGGCGCAGTCCGACCGCGGCGACACCGACGCCGCGATCGCGACGCTGCGCGGGCTCGCCGCCGACTTCCCCGAGCTGCCCGAGGTGCACAACAACCTCGCCGTCCACTACGCGGCGCGCGGCAACCTCGACCTCGCCAAGGCCGAGCTCGACCTCGCGATCGCCGCGTCGCCCGAATACGCTCCCGCGATCGAGAACCTGGGCGACGTCTATGCGCAGCTCGCGGCCCGCCAGTACGAGCGGGCGATCGCCCTCGAGAAGGGCAAGGGGGCCGCGCCGGCCAAGCTCAAGCTCGTGCGCGAAGCGCTCGCCAAACGCTAGTACCCACCACCCCTCCGGAGGTAGCCGAATGTCCCGCAGCATCCTCGCCCTCGCCTTCGCCGCGGCGCTCGCGTCGGCGCCCGCGCTCGCCCAGAAGGTCGAGCTCGACACCACCGCGGGCAAGATCGTGCTCGAACTCGATGCGAAAGCCGCGCCGAAGACCGTCGAGAACTTCGTCGCCTACGTCAAGGCCGGCCACTACAACGGCACGCAGTTCCACCGCGTCATCGACGGTTTCATGATCCAGGGCGGCGGGTACACCACCGACTTCTCCGAGAAGCCCACGCGCCCCGGGATCCGCAACGAAGCCGACGTGTCGTCGAAGGCCGGGCTCGTCAACACGCCCGGCACCATTGCGATGGCGCGGACGCGGGACCCGCACTCGGCGTCCGCGCAGTTCTTCATCAACGTCGCCGACAACAAGTTCCTGAACTATCGCGAGTCGACCGTCGAAGGCTACGGCTACACGGTCTTCGGGAAGGTCGTCTCGGGCATGGACGTCGTGAACCGGATCGCGAAGACCCCCACCGGCAAGGGCGGCCCGTTCCCGAAGGACGTGCCGGCGACGCCCGTGGTGATCACGAGCGCCCGCGTTCTGTGAGCGGGCTGGACGGAGTCCGCCCGCGTGGGCGCGAACGGAGAGACGCATGACCAACGTGAGACTCGAAACGAACCAGGGCGTCATCGTCCTGGCGCTCGACGACGCCAACGCGCCGGCGACCGTCGCCAACTTCCTGCAGTACGTGCGTGACGGCCACTACGACAACACGGTGTTCCACCGCGTGATCGACGGATTCATGATCCAGGGCGGCGGCTTCGAGCCCGGGATGCGGCAGAAGCCGACGCGCAAGCCCGTCGCGCACGAGGGTGCGAACGGCCTCAGGAACCGGCGTCACACGGTGGCGATGGCGCGCACCGGCGATCCCCATTCGGCGACCGCCCAGTTCTTCATCAACGTCGCCGACAACGACTTCCTCGACTTCAAGGCCCCCGGCGGCAACGGCTGGGGCTACACGGTGTTCGGCAAGGTCGTCGAGGGCGGCGACGTCGTCGATCGCATCAAGGGCGTCCCCACCGCCAGCCGCAGCGGCCACGAGAACGTGCCCACCGAGGACGTCGTGATCCGCAAGGCGGAGGTCGTGGCCGGATAGGCGCGCGGCAGCACGTGACGGGCGAGAAGTACTGCTTCACCGCAACGCCGCCGCGTCCTGGCCCGTCGAGCGGCGGTTCGCGGATGAGGCTCCTTGCCGCGCGCGTCCCGCGGGCACGCGTCGCCTCCCGCACGTAGCCGGCCATGCGTCCCGACCTGTTCGCATCCGACCTGCACCTCTCGCCCGCACGACCCGGCATCGCGAACGCGTTCCACGCGTGGGCGCGCGGGCCGGCCCGTGAAGCGCGGTCGGTCCGGATTCTCGGCGACCTGTTCGACACCTGGATCGGCGACGAGGGCATCGACGAGCCGTTCGCGAGCCAGGTGGTCGCGTCGTTGCGGGCGATCGCCGATGCCGGCGTCGCGCTCGGCGTGATGCGCGGCAACCGGGATTTCCTGCTCGGCGCGCGCTTCGCGCAGGCGGCGGGCGCCACGCTCCTCGCCGACCGCGTCGTGACCGACGTCGGCGGCGTGCAGACGCTCCTCCTCCACGGCGACGAGCTGTGCACTGCCGACGTCGCCTACCAGCGCTACCGCACGTGGGTGCGCGATCCGGTGCGCCAGAGGCGGTTCCTCGCGCTCCCCTGGCCGGTCCGGCGCGCGGTCGCCGCGTGGCTGCGGCGTCGAAGCCGCATGGCGACGCGCGACAAGTCCGACGCGATCATGGACGTGAGCGAGGACGCGGTGATCCGCGAGTTCCGTGACGCCGGCGCCGCGCGCATGGTGCACGGCCACACGCACCGCCCGGCGACGCACCGTCACGAGATCGATGGCCGCGCCTGCGAACGCTACGTCCTCTCCGACTGGCGCGACCGCGCCACCTGGCTCGAAATCGGTCCCGCGGGCGTCCGGCCCTGCGAGCTCGCGGGCTGAACGCCGTCGAGCCTGGGGCACCGACATTGTGGGTCGGCCTTCAGCCGCTGTGGGGCGGCCTTCAGTCGCTGTGGGTCGGCCTTCAGGCCGACGCATCTCGGCTGCATCGCCACGGACCCCGTCGGCTCCTGAAGCCCAAACCCCGTCGGGCTGAAGTCCAAACCCCGTCGGGCTGAAGCCCGACCCACAGTGAAGATGCCGCAACCCGTCGGGCTGAAGCCCGACCCACAGCGGAGGGGGTGTGGGTCGGCCTTCAGGCCGACACCAGGAGACAGGAGCCAGAACACAGAGGACAGAGGCGCCGGCGTTTCCGGTGGCGGCGCATCGAGCGCCGGGAAGCGCCTTTCGTGGGTCGGCCTTCAGGCCGACGCATTTCGGCTGCATCGGCACAGGCCCCGTCGGGTTGATGCACAAACCCCGTCGGGCGGAAGCCCGACCCACGGCGGAGGGGGTGTGGGTCGGCCTTCAGGCCGACGCATCTCGGCTGCATCGCCACGGACCCCGTCGGCTACTGAAGCCCAAACCCCGTCCGGCTGAATTCCAAACCCCGTCGGGCTGAAGCCCGACCCACGGCGGAGGGGGTGTGGGTCGGCCTTCA
>DAOMBL010000139.1:0-8092 GCA_035427325.1 Casimicrobiaceae bacterium | reverse complement strand
CGAGGTCACTCAATGCCACGGTTCATCCCGGTCGGTGTCATTGACGCCCAACGTGACAGGTAACCGGCGCGCGAGGGGCGGGCGAAGCCCCGCCGAGGCGCGTCCGTGTTGACCGCAGGGTTAGGCCGCATGGGGCTCAAGCCGCGCGACGCAGTTCTTCACGAATCAGCCTGCGCAACGTGGCCTCCAGCGCATGCTGATTCACATAGGCATTGAGCGCATCGTTGATGAGAGTCTGATAGTTGCCACCGCCGGCCTCGTTGACGCGGTTCCGGAACCATTCGATCAACTCGTTATCGAGTCTGATCGTGATCCGAGTCTTGCCTGGTGCAGCCGGAGCCACGGCTCCGCGTTTTGCTTTTGAGAAGTCGTATTCAGCCTTCATAGGATTTGCGCTCCTTCTTTGACGCCGTTCGGGCAGAGATCAAGCGAAAGTTTGGACCCCGCTCCGCAAACGCCACCACCAAATGGCGGCCAAAGGCATCGACTCCTAGGGTAACGAAGCGAGCCTCACCGCGCGCCTCGGCGTCGGGGCGGGTGAGGGCCAGTGGATCTTCGAAGACTGCAACCGCATCAGCGAAGTCAACGCCGTGCTTCTTCAGGTTGGCCCGACACTTCGCCGGATCCCACTCGAACGCCATGGCGCACTATATGTACAATTGTACACCGACGCAAGTGTCGGCAGGCTGCTGCGGCCTAACGAGAAGTATGACGCGAAACCGCCATCTTGCCACGCCGCGTTTCGGCCGTGATGGCCTCCTCCGCTCGTCCGAACGGCCGATGTGAGGCGACGCGATTGTTCCCGAGAATCACGGGACTGCTTTGCGAATGGGGGGCCGAAAGGCCGGGTTCCGTGGAGGCGAAACCGCCGGTGCTGCTGCTCGACCGCGTCCGTCACCGGATCCGGCTCAAGCACTACAGCCTTCGCACCGAGCAGGCGTACTGCGACTGGATCCGGCGCTTCGTCGTGTTCCACGGCAAACGCCATCCGTCCGGACTCGGTGCAGGCGAGGTCGAGGCCTTCCTGACGTCGCTGGCGGTCGAGGGGCGCGTGGCCGCGTCGACGCAGAACCAGGCGAAGAGCGCGCTCCTGTTCCTCTACAAGGAGGTGCTCGGCGTCGAGCTTCCGTGGCTCGACAATGTCGAGCGCGCCAGGACGCCTGCGCGCCTCCCGGTCGTGCTCACCCGCGACGAGGTCTCGCGCGTGCTCGCGCGCCTTCACGGCGTGCATCGGTTGATCGGATCGTTGCTCTACGGCACGGGGTTGCGCATCCTGGAGGCGATGCGGCTCCGCGTGAAGGACGTCGAATTCTCCCGCCGGGAGATCCTCGTTCGCGACGGCAAGGGCGCGAAGGACCGAGTGACGATGCTTCCGGCGCGGCTCGTCGCGCCGCTTCGCGACCAGCTCGCGCACGCACGCGAACTCCACCGCGTCGATCTCGAGGACGGCTGTGGCGCCGTTTGGCTGCCGTTCGCGCTCGATTGCAAGTACCCGGGGGCCGCCCGCGAATGGGGCTGGCAGTACGTGTTCCCGGCGGAAGCGCGGTCGACCGACCCGCGCGATGGCGTCGAGCGACGGCACCACCTGTCGGAACAGGCATTCCAGCGCGCGATGAAGAACGCGGTGCGCGGCGCGGGCGTCGCCAAGCCCGCGACGCCGCACACGCTGCGCCATTCATTCGCGACGCACCTGCTCGAAGCCGGCTACGACATCCGCACCGTGCAGGAACTCCTCGGGCACTCGGACGTCAGCACGACGATGATCTACACCCACGTGCTGAATCGCGGCGGTCGCGGCGTCGTGAGTCCGCTCGACCGCCCGTGATCCGTCGGCTGCGTCGCGCTCCAAGCGCGACGCGCGGCACGGGCGCCGGTCATGATTCCTCGCGCGAGCCCTCCGCACGCTCGCCGTCGGACGACTCGGGCACGTTCGGCCGCGGCAGGAGCCGCATGACGACGAGGCACGCGATCCCGGCAATGCCCAGGCCGCTGACCAGGCGCATCCGACCTTCGAACGCGAGGATCGGCGCGAGCGCGAGGGCGATGCCGAGGAGGACGATGCCGGCGAGGCCCAGTCCCCGCCGCAGTTTCGCGAGCGTCACGGCGTCGGCGTGGGGCCGTCGCTCAGGACGTCAGCAGAGGCTCAGGTTGGCGAAGTCGAGCACGAAGCCCGGCTGCCGGTATCCGAGCCACAGGAGCCACGCGATGACGCCGGCCGCGATCAGGCCGGCCGCGTGCAGCCATGCGCGCGCGGGCCGCACGGACGACGAGGGTTCGGTCCCGGCCGGGCGCGTGCTGTCCATCTTTCCATTCTACGCCAGCCACGGCCTGCGCCCTGCCCGGGCTGGCGGGGATCAGGCGCTCTTCGGTTCCACGCCGTCGACGCCCACCAGCGACACGGGTTTCGCGGGCAGCACATTCATCTCGCGGATTGCCACCATCACCGTGTTGAAGTCGACCGCGGTACGCACGTCCTGAATCGGCTTCGCGAGCAGGTTCACCGCACGACCGCTGACCACGAGCGGCATGCCTGCGGGCATGGCCTGCCGGAGACTGCGGATCTCCTGACCTGCGATCTTCCCCGAGATGCCCCGGTCGAACAGCAGGACCACGGCGGAAACCTTGTACGCCGAAGCGGCTCCGGCGATTTCCTGGGCCGGGACGCCGGCGCCGAGCGTCATGCAGTTCACGCCATCGGTGAACAGCAGGAGCTCGAGAATCGCCAAACCGAGCTGGTTCGGATCGTTGGGCGGCGTGGCGAGCAGCACGAGCCTCGCGTCGCGCGTAGGCCGCACGAGACGGGTGACGTCGCGCAGCAGGCGTTGCGCCAGGTCGGCGAACCGGAGTTCCTGGAAGATCTGCATGTCGCCGCGCACCACGCGCTCGTGGACGGCTTCGTTCAGCGGGATCAGCGTCTGCTCGAGGAAGCGCCGCAGTCCCTGTCCGACCAGGAGCTTCGACAGGTGGTTCTGCATCTCGCCGACCCGATGCTGGGCGAGGAGCTTCACCGCCATCTCGATCTCGGCAGGCAGCGGCGCCGGTTCGTCGACGGCGAGCCCCAGCATCGAATTGAGCGCCGTGTCGGACAATGGAACCACAGCGCCCGCTCGCCAGCCTTCCGACAGGAGCTGCTTGATCAGCTTGAGCCGCGCGACCTGGTCGGGCGGATAGACGCGGTCGCCGAACCCGTCGCGCAGCGGCGATGGGAATCCGTAGCGCCTTTGCCACATGTAGAGCTGCTCACGGCGAAGGCCGGTGGTCCGGACGACCTCCCGGATGTGGAGCGCGCCGCGGAGGCTGCCGGCCGGCGCCGGAGTTTCCAGCCCGATGGGCCGGGGATCCGCCCGGCGGCTCGGCGCCTTGATCAAGATGCCCATGAGTGTCGTTCCTGTTCGTCGGGCGTCAGCTGCACGCCTCATCTTGTACCGCACAAAGTACCATAGGTGGCCCGCGATGAGCCCCTCAGGGGGTTGGCGACCAATCGACGGCCGCCGCTGCCACGCCCTTGGGCCCTGAACAGCACAATGCGTGCCACGAGTTCATCGCGAACCTTGCCGTCTGGTGCAGCGATGCGCGAAGATCGCCCGGTCGCAATCGATCGGAGCACCCGTTCGGGGCTCGTGCCCGCGCCAGGACGCCGTGGTCGCCGCCACGGCCGCCGGGCGAAGACGGAGTCCCGCTGGCGCCCAAACCGATGTTCGGCTTCTCCAGGACCGTGCGTGACCCGCTCGCCGACGCGAAGTCGGCGGAGCGCTGGTTCGCCGCGCAGCCGGCGGGCGATCCGCTCGCTGCGCACGCCGAACTGATCAGCGCGCTCGGCGCGGTCGCCGGGCGCAACTCCTCCCGCACGCCGTCGACGCTCGATGCCGTGCTGCGGGCAGACGCGCTGGCGCAGCCGATCCGCGACGCGCTGACCGCGCAGTACATCGAACACGCGTCGCGCAGCACGCGCATCGAGCACCAGCTCTGGTCGGCGATGTTCGACCTTTCGCAGGCCTTCCTGGTCGCCTACGGCGCGTTCTCGCGGGACCTGTCGGAAAACGCCGGCAACGGCCGATGGCAGGCCGAGTTGCCTTCGCTCGTCTGGCGACAGGTCGTGCACCTCGGGATCGAGGCGCGGATCCGGCTCTATCGCTATGAGCACTGGATTCCGGCCAAGTGGGCGGATCTCCACACGCTGTTCGGGCTCGCCCTGAGCCGGCGGATCGAGCGGAAGGCGGTCACGGATGCGGAAGGCCGCAGCAACACCATCGAGCACGCCTACCTGACGGTGCTGGTGCTGCAGCTCATGAACGCCGGCAACCTGACCGCGCGCCATCTGGAATGGGTCGCGCGGGAACTCCACGAATGGTGCGCGCCGCTGCGCCTCACGATCGAGCCGTCGTCGGTGTCCTCGTTCTACGTCGATCTCGGCGGTCGCGATGGCCTGAAGCGCCGCACGCCCGCGCCGCTCGAGGGCCGGGTGCTCTTCCTCGACACGCGCCCGCTGCACGCGATGCTGATGCAGAACATCGTCGTGATCGAGCAGAAGATCCGCCACCAGCCGCTGTCCGACCGCACGCAGCGCCGCGGCGAGCAACTCGGCCTGCTGACGAAGCTCGCGGCACAGGTCGATCCCGAGTTCCGCCCGTTCGCGCGGCGAGGCGAACGGACCGCCGCGGTCGGCGTCGTCGACGCGATCGTCGGCTTCTCGAAGATCTCCGACTTCCTGCGCGAGGAGGAGCGCGATCCGCTTCCTCGCGTCGACCCCGGCAAGACGTTCGGTGGCACGATGGAGTTCGCCGTGTTCGGTCACACGAGGAACGAAGGCGAGCGCCGCCGCGAACTCGCGCGCCGTCGGCTCGCGACGTTCGGCGCGGCGGGGGGTCCCTGGGACGTGAAGGACGTCTCGCAGACCGGCTTCCGGCTCGTCGCGCCGATGAGCGCGGCCTCGACCGTGACGCTCAACACGCTCGCCGCGATCCGTCCGCACGGTCACGCGTTCTGGACGCTCGGCATCGTGCGACGCATGAAGCGCCTCACCGCCGATCGCGCCGAGATCGGGTTGCAGGTGGTCGCCAACACGCTCATCGGCGTCGAACTCGCCCGCCAGAAGAAGGAGCCCGGCGGCGAGGCCGACTACGCGGTCGAGGGCGAGCACAGCACGCTGGAAGGCCGCAGGTTTCACGGGCTCTTCCTCGCGCTGCGCAAGAGCGAGTGCGAGCCCGCGGTCCAGTCGCTGATCGTGCCCGCGGTCGAGTACCGGCCCTCGCGGCGCTTCCGGCTGAGCACCGCGCGGTCGACGGTGCCGATCCGCTTCGGTCGCCTGATCGAGCAGCAGTCCGACTGGGTCTGGACGTCGGTCGAGCCGCTCGAACTCTCGGGCACCGGCGACCTGTCGGCGCGCACCACGATGTCGGGGATCGGCCTGCCCCGCACCTGAACCCGCGGCGTCCGGGACGCGGTATTCTTGCCGCATGGTCGACCGCTACGCCGAGGTGCACCGCGCGTTCCGGTGGGACGTCCCTGCCTCGTTCAACATCGCGCGCGCCTGCTGCAGCCGCTGGGCGGCCGACCGCGCCCGCTTAGCGCTCTACTGGGAGGACGAGTCCGGCGCGACCGCCGCGTACACGTTCTGGGACCTGGAGCAGCGCGCGCGCAGGCTCGCGAACGCGCTCGCGGCGATGGGAGTCGGACGCGGCGATCGCGTGGCGCTCTTGCTCCCGCAGCGGCCCGAGACCGCGATCGCGCACATGGCGGTCTATCGGATGGGCGCGGTGGCGGTGCCGCTCTCGTTCCTCTTCGGCCCCGAGGCGCTCGAATACCGCCTCGTCCACAGCCGCGCGAAGGTCGCGATCGTCGATCCTCAGTCGCTGCCGAACCTCGCGCCGATCCGCGAGCGCTGCCCCGGCGTGACGCAGGTGATCGGCGTCGCCGGCGCACGCGAATCGTACGTGACGCCCTGGGAGGATCTCCAGTCGCGCGCATCCGCGCACCACGAAATCGTCGACACACGGCCGGGCGATCCGGCGCTCGTCATCTACACGAGCGGCACCACCGGTCCGCCGAAGGCCGCGCTGATGCCGCATTCGTGCCTGCTCGGCAACCTGCCCGGGTTCGTCCACTCGCACGACGGCTATCCGCGCGAGGGCGACCTCTTCTGGTCGCCCGCCGACTGGGCGTGGACCGGCGGACTCATGGACGCGCTCCTCCCCGCGTTGTGCCACGGCCAGCCGATCGTGGGCTTCCGCGGGCGCTTCGACCCCGAGCGCGCGTTCGCGCTGATCGAGAAGTACGGCATCCGCAACGCGTTCCTGTTCCCGACCGCGCTCAAGATGATGATGAAGGCGTACCCGCGCCCGCGCGAGCGCTTCGAACTCGGCCTGCGCTCGATCATGAGCGCCGGGGAGTCGGTCGGCTCGACGGTGTTCGACTGGGCGCGCGAGGCGCTCGGCGTCACGATCAACGAGATGTTCGGCCAGACCGAGATGAACTACATCGTCGGCAACTCGCAGGAGCTGTGGCCGGCGAAGCCCGGGTCGATGGGACGCCCCTACCCGGGCCACCGCGTCGCCGTGATCGACGACGACGGCAACGAGTTGCCGCGCGGCGAAGCCGGCGAGGTCGCGGTACACAGGATCGCGCCCGACGGAACGCCCGATCCCGTGTTCTTCATCGAGTACGCCGACAATCCGGACGCGACGCGCGCGAAGTACACCGGCGACTGGTGCCGCACCGGCGACGTCGCCGTGATGGACGAGGCCGGCGACCTCTGGTACCGCGGGCGCGCCGACGACATGTTCAAGGCGGCCGGCTACAGGATCGGCCCTTCCGAGATCGAGAATTGCCTCGTCAAGCATCCGGCGGTCGCGAACGCCGCGGTCGTGCCCTCGCCCGACGAGGAGCGCGGCAACGTGGTCAAGGCGTTCGTCGTCCTCGCGGCCGGGCACTCACCCTCGCCTGCGCTCGAGGAGGACTTGCGCGCGCACGTGCGCGGCAAGCTCGCGCCCTACGAGTATCCGCGCGAGATCGAGTTCATCGACGCGCTGCCGATGACCACGACCGGCAAGGTGCAGCGGAAGGTGCTGCGCGAGCGCGAAGCGGAGCGCAGGGCGCGGCAAGCATCCCGTTGAAGTCTCCTGTCGGTCGGCCTTGTGGGTCGGCCTTGTGGGTCGGCCTTGTGGGTCGGCCTTGTGGGTCGGCCTTCAGGCCGACGCCTTTCCTTCGCTTCGGCTCGAACCCCGTCGGGCTGAAGCCCGACCCACAGCGAAGTTGCCGCACCCCGTCGGGCTGAAGCCCGACCCACAGCGGAGAAGTTGTGGGTCGGCCTTCAGGCCGACGCTCTTCCTTCAGGCCGACGCTCTTCCTTCAGCCCGACGCCCTCCCCCTCATCCGCTCGAGGAACGCGCGGTGCGCCAGCACCCAGACGACGGCCGGCACCACGGTCGGCAGGATGAGCGTTCCGAACTGATAGGCGAACGCGATCAACTCACGCTGCGCTCCGGAGAACCCGGCCTGCGATGCGACGATCGGCGAGGCGGTGATCGCGACGTTCTTCAGGAAGTCGGCGACGACGCCGAACGCGACGAACGGCAGCAGCACGGCGAGACCCGCGGCGAGGATCCACCAGCGCCTTGGCTCCCGCGCCGCGAGCGTGAGCGCCGCGAACATCGGCATCCCGAACGAGTAGAGCAGGCCGTCGACCGAAACGCTGATGACGCCGCCCCCGGTCGCCTGGCCGGGCTTGAGCGAGGTGACGAACGCGAGGTTCGACCCGACTCGCTCGACTTCGCGAACGAGATCGCCGAACGGCAGCACGGCGAGCGCGCAAAGCGCGCGCACCGGCATCATCAGTACCGGCGCTGCGAAGTACCAGACCGCGAAGGTCACCGGCAGCCACGCGAGCACCGTCAGCACGAACCGCGCGAGCGGCGAGCGCATCGGGAAGGCGGGCACCGCGCCCACGTCAGGCCGACGCGACCGCCGCAGCAGGCGGTGGCGCCGGAGGGCCTGGCTCGTCGCCAGCACGCGGCAGCGTACGCACCCAGACGAGCCAGAACACGAGCACGTCCAGCATGATCAGCGCCTGCCAGACGTACAGATGCGCCCACTC
>DAOMBL010000138.1:0-8101 GCA_035427325.1 Casimicrobiaceae bacterium | reverse complement strand
AGCCCGACCCACAGGCATGTCGCCGCATCCCGTCGGGCTGAAGCCCGACCCACAGGCATGTCGCCGCATCCCGTCGGGCTGAAGCCCGACCCACAGCGGCTGAAGCCCGACCCACAGGGGATGGGGCCCGACCTACGGACGCGTTTTCCGGCGCCGGAACCAGCCTGCGATCGCGAGCCGCTCGCGGCGCGCGGGAAGCACCTCGTGCTCGATCGAGGCGGACAGGAACGCGACGACCGTGCCGCCCTCGGGAAGGACGTCGTACGCGCCATCGGGCAGGTGGATGCGCAACGCGCCGCCGTCCGCCTCGCGCCAGTCGTCGTTCAGGTAGGCGACGACCGACAGCACCCGCGCGTCGTCGTCACGGAAGCGGTCGACGTGGCGGACGTAGCGGGCGCCCGGCGGAAAGATCGCGTAGTGCGCCTCCAGCTCGAACGCACCGAGCGCAAGCCCGCGATTCACGTCGAGGCGCAATCCCTCGAGCGTCGCGAGGAGCGCTGCTTCGCACGCAACGGCGGAGGCCGTGTCGATCCAGGCGATCCGATCTCCGCGGATGTCGCCGTGCCGTTCCCGCGCGCCGCCGCGACCCACATGGGCGGTGGCGAACTCGCTGCTCGCATCGCGCTCGCGGGCCCGGTTCCTCAGAGCGTCCACGAGCCCGTCGTCGAGGCCATGGCGCGCGACGACGAACCCGCGCCGCGCGAGCCCCCCGGCGAACCCGCTCTCCTCCGCCATCCGCGTCCCCGGCCCGTCCGTCGTCGTCATTCGCGCACGCCCTCCGCGACCGCCCCTTGGAGGCGAACCCGCGCACATGCCGCACCCTTCTGGCTATGATAGCGGCGCGACACGTCTCCGGAACGTCCGACATGCACCTCCTCATCACAGGCGGCGCCGGTTTCCTCGGCCGCAAGCTCGCCGCGGCGCTGCTCGACCGCGGGTCGATCGCCGGGCCCGATGGAAGCCGGCGGCCGATCGAGCGTCTCACGCTCGTCGACATCGCGGCCGCGCCCGGACTCGACGATGCGCGCGTGACCTGCCTCGCCGGCGATCTCGCGGACGCGGCGCTTCTCGATCGCGCGTTCGCGCAGGGCGTCGACGGCGTCTTCCACCTCGCCGCGGTCGTCTCCGGCGAAGCGGAGGCGAACTTCGACCTGGGCTGGCGCGTGAACGTCGACGCGACGCGGACGCTGCTCGAGCGCTGCCGAACGCTCGGCACGCGCCCCCGCTTCCTGTTCGCGAGTTCCTGCGCCGTGTTCGGCGGACCGTTGCCCGAGCGGCTGGCCGACGACCAGGCGCTGATGCCGCAGTCGTCGTACGGCGCGCAGAAGGCGGTCGGTGAACTGCTGGTGCACGACTACGCGCGCAAGGGCTTCATCGACGGGCGCAGCCTGCGGCTCCCGACGGTGACGGTGCGCCCGGGCAAGCCGAACAAGGCGGCCTCGTCGTTCGCGAGCGGCATCGTGCGCGAGCCGCTCGCGGGCGTCGAGGCGCCCTGCCCGGTCGGCCGCGAGACGCGCATGTGGCTCGTCTCGCCGCGCGCGATGACCGGAAACTTCATCGTCGGCTACGAGGCCCCGGCGTCCGCGCTGCCGGCGTGGCACAGCGTCAACGTGCCCGGCATCTCGGTGACCGTGGGCGGGATGGTCGACGCGCTGCGCGCCGTCGCGGGCGACGCCGTGGCCGCACGCGTCGTGTTCCGTCACGACGAGGCCGTCGACCGCATCGTTCGCACCTGGCCCCGCGACTTCGATGCGAGGGCCGGCCGCGCACTCGGCATGCGGGGCGACGCGGACTTCGAGTCGATCGTCCGCCAATACGTCGAGCACGACATGCCGAAGCCGCCGCGCTGATGGATGTCGTCGACTCGCCGCGCCGCTACGATCCCCTCGCCCTCGGGCAGGCGGTGGCGCGCAACGTCGTGCCGGTCGTCGGCATCCTCGCGTTCGGCTGGCCGGCCATCCAGGTCCTGCTGCTGTACTTCATCGACACGATGCTGGCGATGGGCGTCCTGTTCGCCGGTCTCGCGTCGTACTTCGGCCGGCAGTCGGCGGACGGCACCGCCGCGCGCATCAACGGCGAGGCGGGCGCGATCTTCGTCGCGGTGTTCCTCTGCGCGTTCATCGCGGTGCCCCTCGGCATGCCCCTCGTGTTCGTCGGTGCGTTCACCGGATGGGAAGGCTTCGGCTCGCTGTGGAAGGACCAGGCGTTCCTCGCAGGCGCGGCCTGGCAGGCGGCCGCCGCGATATGGTCCTGCGCGGGACTGTGGCGCGAGCTGCGCGTGCGCACGCCGGAGGAACTGAGGCTCAAACGCCGTTTCGGATTCGTGCTCGCGCGCTGGGTGATCGTCCTTTTCGTCGTCTATTCGCCGATCGCCTCGCTCGCCGGGCGCTTCCTGCCCCACTTGCTCGTCATCGTCTACGCCGCGGCCTCGGTCTTCCTGGAGGTCGCGCCCAACCGCTTGCTGCGCCTGATGCCGGGCGGCGAGAACCTCGTCGATCCCGAGCCCGGGATGTCGGCAGGAACCCGCGCGCCGATGGATCTCGCGGGCGGCGCGGCAGCCAGGCGGCGCAAGCGCAGGGACCGCGGGTAGACGCGCGTCAGGCGAGCGAGGGTTCCGCTTCCGCCAGCGCGTCGCGCAGCAGATCGGCTCCGGCGTCCCTCAGGCGGCCCGCGTCGGACAGGAGTTGCCGATAACGCCGGCCGCCGCGGCATCCGTGGTAGAGCCCGAGCATGTGCCGCACGATCGCGCGCAATGGCGTGCCCCTCGAGAGCTGCGCCTCGACGTAGGGCAGCATCGACGCGACGACGTCGGCGCGCGCGGGCGGTGGCGCCTCGTCGCCGAAGAGCCGCGCGTCGACCTGCGCGAGGAAGAACGGATCGTGGTAGGCGGTGCGTCCGAGCATCACGCCGTCCACCGACTCGAGCTCGGACTCGATCGTCCGCCAGTCGGCGAGCCCGCCGTTGAGCACGATCGTCGCCTCCGGAAAGTCGCGCTTCAACCGGTGCACGACCTCGTAGCGCAGCGGCGGAATCTCGCGGTTCTCCTTCGGCGACAGGCCCTTCAGCACGGCATTCCGCGCGTGGACGATGAACGTGCTGCAGCCCGCGTCGCGGACCGTGCCCACGAAATCGCGCACGAAACCATAGTCCCGGCCTTCGTCGAGTCCGATCCGGTGATTGACGCTGACCGTGAGCGCAACCGCGTCGCGCATCGCCCGGACGCAGTCGGCGACGAGCGCGGGCTCGGCCATCCGGCATGCCCCGAAGCTGCCGGTCTGCACGCGCTCGGACGGGCATCCGCAGTTGAGGTTGATCTCGTCGTAGCCCCACCGCTCGCCGAGGCGCGCGGCACGCGCGAGGCCAGCCGGATCGCTGCCGCCCAGCTGCAGCGCGGCCGGGGACTCCGAGGGATCGAAATCGAGGTGCCGGGGCACGTCCCCGTGCACGAGCGCCGGGGCGGTGATCATCTCCGTGTAGAGCCGCGCTCGCCGCGTGAGCCGCCGGTGGAAGTAGCGGCAGTGGCGGTCGGTCCAGTCCATCATCGGCGCCACACAGAAGCGCCATGCCGTGGCCGGTGCCGGGGTCACCATTCGTCGGATTCTAATGGCGGGTCGCGACGACGCATCCGAGCCGGTTCCGTTGCGCTTGTGCACTATGTCGAAGCGCTTCGCGGATGCGTGTCGCGCTCGCGAACGCGAGCGCGTGACGGCGAAGTCTTGCGATTTCAGGCGGTTTCACCGATGTCCGGCCCGCCACGCCCTTCGTTGCACAGGTGCAGATTCTCGCGCCGGGCAACGCCGGGCGTAGTCTCCATTTCTCGCTTTGTTTTCATGTGGTTACCTGACCGCACTCACGATGGGCCTGACGGCAGATGCGACGATTTGCGAGAACTTTGCCCTCGGCATCACCGAACGGCGGCGGGAGACCCGTCAGCTTGTCGGGATCCGGCCACCCGCCCCGAAGAAAATGCTCCTGTTCTCGTCTTGTACGGCACACCGTGCGTTGGACTGGCAGCGCCGCTCGTCGCCCGATGTTTCACCGTTCGTCGCCCGGCCGCGAACACGCGGACAATTCACGTTGCCCCGACGGAATGTCGGGAATGAGAATGGCATAATGGTTTTCGCATTTCGGCGCCGGGCACGATCTGTGCTCGCTGCCGGTCGGATCGACATCGATCAATCGAGGCTGACGTGACGGGAGGGCCCATGGAAGCGATGCGGAAAGGCGTCGGGCATGCGGTAGCGAGCGGTATTCGGCGCGTGCGCCTGACGGCGTTGGTCGCAGCGGCCCTGCTGGCGGCCGGTTGCGCGACCGGTCCCGCGCATCCGCCGGCGCCGCGCGAGGCGGCGGGCCCCGAGTACAACTACCTGATCGGCCCGCTCGATATCGTCAACATCATCGTCTGGCGCAACCCCGAGCTGTCGATGTCGGTGCCGGTGCGCCCCGACGGCAAGGTCACCACGCCGCTCGTCGACGACCTTCCGGCGTACGGCAAGACGCCCACCGCGCTGGCGCGGGACCTCGAGAAGGCGTTGAGCCGGTACATTCGCGACCCGATCGTGACGGTGATCGTCACCAATTTCGTCGGGCCGGCGAGCGAGCAGATCCGCGTGATCGGCGAGGCGACGAAGCCGCAGATCCTCGCCTATCGCAAGGACATGACGCTGCTGGACGTGATGATCGCGGTCGGCGGGCTCACCGACTTCGCCGACGGGAACGCGGCGAGCGTGTTCCGGGTGGCCGACGGCGGGAAGTCCTACAGCGTCCGGTTGCGCGACCTCGTTCGGCGCGGCGACATCTCGGCGAACGTCGACATGCGCCCGGGCGACATCCTCATCATCCCGCAGAGCTGGTTCTAGCGGCGCGCCGCGGAACCCGCTCCCGACCCGCCTCTCCGGAACGCCCGATGGACGAGTTGATTCAGCAGCTCACCGCCTACCTGCGCGGCATGTGGCAGAGACGGTGGATCGGCCTGGCCGCCGCGTGGGTCGCCGCGATCATCGGCGTCGCGGTGGCGATGCGCATTCCCGAGCGGCACGAAGCCAGCGCGCGTGTCTACGTCGACACGCAGTCGCTGCTGCGGCCGCTGATGGCGGGGCTCTCGATCCAGCCCAACATCGAGCAGCAGGTGGCGATGATGAGCCGAACGCTGATCAGCCGGCCCAACGTCGAGAAGCTGGTTCGCATGGCGGACCTCGACCTGGGCGTCACGTCGACGGCGGCGAAAGACGCGCTGATCGACTCGCTGATGCGGGAACTCAAGCTCACGGGGAACCCGTCGAGCAACCTGTACGTGATCCGGTACCGCAACACCAATGCCGAGCAGGCACGGCGCGTCGTCCAGTCGCTCGTCACGATCTTCATCGAGTCCAGCGTCGGAGACAAGCGCGAGGACACGCGCACGGCGGTCAAATTCATCGACGAACAGCTCAAGATCTACGAGGGAAACCTGCAGGCCGCGGAGAACCGCCTCAAGGACTTCCGACTCAAGTACCTGGGCGTGGCAGGGCGAGGCGGGCCGGACTACTTCGGTCGGCTCGCCGCGGTGGGGGAGCAGATCGAGAAGGCGCGACTCGAGCTGCACGCGGCGGTGCAGGCGCGCGACGCCTACAAGCGCGAGCTCGCCGGCGAGGCTCCGGTCCTGCTTCCCCAGGAGGCGCCCGCCGCCGCGCCGGCTGCGGTACCGGAAACCGACGCGAGGCTCACGGCCCTCAAGACGGGCCTCGACGCACTGCTTCGACGCTACACCGACGAACATCCGGACGTCGTCGCGACGCGGCGCCAGATCGCCGAACTCGAGGAACAGAGGCGCAAGGAGATGGAGGCGATCCGCAAGTCGGCCGGCAACGGCGGCTCGACCGCTCCCGCGGACGTCGGGCGCAATCCGGTGTTCCAGCAACTCAAGATCTCGCTCGCCGAGGCGGAGGCCAACGTCGCGTCTTCGCGCGCGAAACTCGCGTCGTACGAGAGTCAGTACGCCCAGCTCAAGTCGTCGGCGCGCCTGGTCCCCCAGGTCGAGGCGGAGTACGCCCAGCTCAATCGCGACTACGACACCCAGAAGAAGACCTACGAGACGCTGCTCGCGCGCCGGGAGTCGGCGAACCTGGGCGAGGGCGTCCAGGACGCCGCCACCACGCAGTTCCGGGTCATCGATCCGCCGCGCGTGTCCGGAGAGCCGGTTGCTCCCACGCGGATGATGCTGCTCGGGCTCGCGCTGGCGGCGTCGCTCGCCATCGGTTTCGCCGCCAGCCTTGTCGCGAGCCTGGTCCTGTCGACGTTCCACGACGCGCGGACGCTGCGCGAGGTGACGCGGCGCCCCATCCTGGGCATGGTGACGATGCTGCCGAGCGCTGCAGCGTTCGCCGCGGCACGCCGGAACGCCATCCTGTTCGTGGGTGGCATCGGCGCATATGTCGCTGCCTTCGCGAGCGTGTTCGCTTTCGCGCTGCTGATCGGCCGCGCCGCCTGAGGAGTCGTCGATGAGCCTGATCGAACAAGCGGCCAAGCGTCTGGAGGCGTTGCGCAACGCGGGAGCGCAGCCGGCGGCGCCTGCGGGCACCGACCCGCGTACGACGGCGGCGGAGCGCGAACACGTCCCGACGCCGGAGGCGGCGGTTCGCGTGCTCGACGCGCACGCGAAGCAGGACACCGGCCCCGTACCGGCAGCCGCCCTTCCGCGAACGGCCGTGCCGCTCAATCGGAACGTTCCTCCGACGGCGGAGGAGCGCGCGATTCGACCGAGGATCGAGCTCCCGCTCGACGGTCTCCGCGAGCGCGGCTTCGTGACCCCCGACGCGCCGAAGTCCCAGATCGCCGACGAGTTCCGGATCATCAAGCGGCCGATTCTCGCGAACATGCGCGGCACGAACGGCTCTGCGATCGAGAACGGCAACCTGGTCATGGTGACGAGCGCGCTTCCGGGCGAGGGAAAGACGTTCACCGCGATCAACCTGGCGATGAGCCTGGCGATGGAGCTGGACACGACGGTGCTGCTCGTGGACGGCGACGTCGCGCATCCCGACCTGCCGAAGGTGCTCGGCACGCCCGGCACGCCGGGCCTTCTCGACGTCCTCACGCGCGACAACGTCGACGTCGGCGACGCGTTGGTGCGCACGAACATCGAGAACCTGTCGGTGCTTCCCGCCGGCGCCCGCCATCGACGCGCCACCGAGTTGCTGGCGAGCGAGCAGATGGCGATGCTGCTGCGGGAACTCGGGTCGCGCTACCCGGATCGCATCGTCGTCTTCGACTCGCCGCCGCTGCTCGCGACCACCGAGGCCCGGGTGCTCGCCACGCACATGGGCCAGATCGTCATGGTCGTCGCCGCCGACCGGACGCGGCAACAAGCGGTCAATCTCGCGCTGTCGGCGATCGAAGGCTGCGAGAACGTGTACATGGTTCTCAACAAGGCGCGCAAGACCGACGTGGGAACCTATTATGGCTACTACGCGGATGAGATGGTGCGCTGAGCGTCGTACTGCACCATGCGCGGTGCTCGACGGAGGGGCGGTCCGGCCGCGGTCGCGGTGGCGCGCCGGGCGCGCAGGCATGGCGTTGTTCGCGATGGCTTTCGCGCAGGCGTCGGCACCGGCGGCCGCGGAAACGTGGACGATCACGCCCTCCCTCGCCACGACCCTGACGGCCACCAACAACGTCGACCTCGCGCCATCGAGCAGCAGGCAGGCCGATCTCGTGGCCGAGATCTCGCCGTCGATCCAGGTGAACGGAACCGGTGCCCGGGCGAACATCGCCGGCCAGGTCTCGGTCCCCGTCGTGCTCTACGCGCGGACCGGCGGCGAGAACAACAAGGTCTACCCTTCCGGCAGATTGCTGGGCAACCTGGAACTGATCGATCAGTTCTTCTTCGTGGAAGGCGAAGTGTCGGTCACCCAGCAGTTCTTCGATCCGTTCGGCTCGCAGCCCCCGGACCTCGCCAACGCCACGGACAATCGCTACCGCACGAGCGCATACCGGGTCAGCGCCTGGGTCCAGGGCACCACGCCCGGCTACAACGTGGCCTACAAGCTCCGGAACATCAACGTCTGGACCAACCTGTCCGGCGCTACGATCGCCACGGACAACGCTCACTACATACAGTGGC
>DAOMBL010000137.1:0-8120 GCA_035427325.1 Casimicrobiaceae bacterium | reverse complement strand
GCGGCTCATGGTCGAGGCGAAGCTCCTGCTGCTGATCGGCGTGTTCGTGTTCGCGTACTTCAAGTTCACCTGGGCGCACAGGCAATACACGCTGCTGCTGACGCTGATCGGCGCGACGCCCGACCGTTCGCGCCCGCCGGACGAACTCGAGGATTACGCGCAGAAGTGCGCACGCATCAACACGCTCGCGGGCGACGAGTTCAACCGCGGCGTGCGCAGCTACTACTTCGGTTTCGCCGCGCTCGGCTGGTTCCTGCACGTCGCGCTGTTCGCCTCGCTCACCTGGCTCATCCTCGTCGTGCTCTGGCGGCGCGACTTCCGCTCGCCGACGACGCGCGCGATCGCCCGGCCGCAGCGCCCGGCGTGACGATCGATTCGGCGGCGGCCGGTGCGCGGCTGCCCGGCGGCGCAGCAGCGGCGTCCGGGATGCCGAAGATCCGGCGCCCGCCCAGCGCGGTCACCTCCGCATGGCGGTGGCAGCCGACGAGGTGATCGTTGGTGAGTCCCGCCGCCTGCATCAGGGCCTGGCAGGTCGTGCTGCCGACGAAACGGAAACCGTGCTTCGCGAGGAGCTTCGCCAGGGCATCGGACTCCGCGGTGCGCGAGGGCAGGCGATCTCCGGCGCGGTAGCCCGGCTGGCGCGGGCGGCCGCCGACGACCGACCACAGGAGCCCGGCCAGCGATCCGCCGGCCCGGTGCAGCGCGAGGAGGGCCCTCGCGTTGGCAACGACGCTCTCGATCTTTCCTCGATGGCGAACGATCGACGGATCCGCGACGAGACGCTCGACGCGGCGCGGGTCGAAGCGCGCGACGCGCTCCGGATCGAATCCGGCGAACGCCCGCCGGTACCCGTCGCGCTTCGCCAGGATCGTGCGCCAGGCGAGCCCCGCCTGGGCGCCTTCGAGCGTCAGGAGTTCGAACAGCGCGTGCTCGTCGGTCGTGGGAACACCCCACTCGCGATCGTGGTAGTCGCGCTCCAGCGCGCTGCCTTCGCACCAGGGGCAGCGGGGACGTGCGGGTTCTTCGCGCATCGCGGCATGATACGGCTTTGCGCCTGACGACTCTGCCTCCGCCGCCCGATGCTCGCGTGGCTCCGTCCCGACGATCCGTTCCCGCCGATCGAGCATGCGCTCGCGGCGCCGAACGGGCTGCTCGCCGCGGGCAGCGACCTGTCGCCCGCGCGGATCGTCGACGCGTATCGACGCGGCATCTTCCCCTGGTACTCGGAAGGGCAACCGGTGCTCTGGTGGAGCCCGGACCCGCGGATGGTGCTCCGCACCGCCGATTTCCGCGTGTCCCGCTCGCTCGCGCGGCGCGTGCGCGAACGACGCTTCGGGATTCGGGTCGACACCGCGTTCGAGCGCGTGATCCGCGGATGCGCCGGACCGAGGGCGGGCCAGGAGGGTACGTGGATCACGGCAGCGATGATCGACGCCTACGTCGCGCTCCATCGCGCCGGATTCGCCCATTCCGTCGAGGCCTGGCGCGGCGAGGTGCTCGCGGGCGGGCTCTACGGCATCGCGCTCGGCCGGGTGTTCTTCGGCGAGTCGATGTTCGCGCGCGAGGCGGATGCGTCGAAGGTCGCGCTCGTGCACCTGGTCGCGAAGCTCCGCCGCGACGGCGTGCCGCTCATCGACTGCCAGCAGGAGACGGCGCACCTCGCGTCCTTCGGCGCCCGACCGGTCGGGAGGAGGGCATTTGCGGCGGAACTCGCCCGGTTGATACACTGCGACGCGCCGCCGGCCCCGTGGCAGGCGGGGACGATGGCGACCGACGAAACCACGCTCCCGTGAGCAAGCTCAACGACCTTCCGCTCGCGTCGCTGCAGTTCTACGCGACCGCGCCGTATCCGTGCAGCTACCTGCCGGACCGGCTCGCGCGTTCGCAGGTCGCGACGCCGTCGCACCTCATCGACACGCGGGTGTACGGCGAACTCGTGCGGCTGGGATTCCGCCGCAGCGGCGCGTTCACCTATCGCCCGTACTGCGATCACTGCCGGGCCTGCGTGCCGGTGCGCGTGCCCGTGGCGTCGTTCCGGCCCAACCGCACGCAGCGGCGGGTGCTGCGCGCGCACGGGGGACTCTCGGTCACGCGGCGCGAACTCGGCTACGACACCGAGCATTACGCACTGTACCTGCGCTACCAGCGTCACCGGCATCCCGGCGGTGGCATGGACCAGGACAGCCGGGAGCAGTACCAGCACTTCCTGCTGCACAGCAATGTCGCCACCGACCTGGTCGAGTTTCGCGAGGGACGCGAACTCCGCATCGTGAGCCTCGTCGACCGGCTGGCCGACGGACTCTCGTCGGTCTACACGTTCTTCGAACCCGGGGTCGCAGGCGCGAGTTACGGGACCTACAGCATCCTGTGGCAGATCCGGCGCGCGGCCGAACTCGGCCAGCCGTACCTGTACCTGGGCTACTGGATCGCCGAGAGCGCGAAGATGGCGTACAAGTCGGCGTTCCGGCCGATCGAAGGGCTCATCGACGGCCGCTGGCGCGTGCTCGACGAACGCTGAGGGCAGCCGCGCGAGGCGGCCGAAGCGCACGCAGTCGATGCGGCGCCGCGGATGGCATTGCGCCTCCACGTCGCGAGCCGACGGCGCCCCTCGTTGCACGTGCGCGTGCCTGGCGTTCGACGATGCGCCGGTGACGACGGACCTCGCGTTCTCGATGCGATCGCGGGGCAGCGCTGTGCCGCCACGCGAACACCTTTGCGCTTGTCGGTGGCGCGTCGCGAGGTCGGCCCGGCCACGGCATCCATCCGGGCGTGCCCCGGGCGGGTCCCCGCACCGCTTCGAGGGGGCGGATCCGGGCTCCTCCCCATCCGGGGGCCCGATGCCAATCAGGGCCCTGGGGACGCCGTCTGCAAGGGCAGTTCGACGGCGGGTCCCGGCGCACCTCCGCGGACGGCATCACGCCTCAGGAGGGGCTGGATCTGGTGTCCGCCGGATTGCCCGACGCTAGCGGTTGTGGTCTGCCGTGCGCCCATGCAACGTGACAAGGAACAAAGTGTAGGCGACAATGTGACCGACAATGTTGTTTGGGCGTCGAGATTCCGCCCCGAGTTCCTTGATTTGCCGCAGTTGCAGGTGTGGACAATTTGCGCGCGCCACTCTTGTTTGCCACAATCCGTCGCGCCAGCTCGCTCCACGTGCTTGCCGCGGTACCACCTCCTACCCCCCAGGGAGCCTTCAATGAACGCGTTTGCCGAAGCCCGCTACCTCTCCACGACACGTTACGATCAACTCGACACCCGGTTCGACGCCGAACGCGGCATCTTCTGGGCCTGGATGAACCCGAGTCCGCGCGCGTGCTTCAACCGGGGTCTCCTCGCCGACCTCTCCGCCTACGTCGACTCGATCGAGAATTCGGGCGGGGCGATGGCGGACGAATCCGGTCGCGTCGCGCCGGTGCATTACGCGGTGATCGCGTCACGCCTGCCCGGCGTGTTCAACCTGGGAGGCGACCTCGCGCTCTTCCGCGCGGCGATCGAGCGCCGGGAACGCACGACTCTCGCTCACTACGGGCGCGCGTGCGTCGACGTGCTCTATCGCTGGTGGAAGAACGCGAACGTTCCTCTGACGACGATCTCGCTCGTGCAGGGCGAGGCGCTCGGCGGCGGGTTCGAGTGCGCGCTGGGCTCGTCGGTGCTGATCGCCGAGGAGGATGCGCGCATGGGATTCCCGGAGGTGTTGTTCAACCTGTTCCCGGGGATGGGTGCGTACAGCTTCCTGTCGCGGAAGGTGGGCCGGCGCACGACCGAGGAATTGATCACCAGCGGCGCGGTCTACACCGCGCGCCAGCTCTACGACATGGGCGTCGTCGACGTGATCACGCCGACGGGAACCGGCGAGGCCGCGGTCGAGAGCTACGTCCGGAAGCACCAGCGTTCCGGCAACGGCCGTCGCGGCATCGAGGCGATCGCGAAGGAGATGAATCCGCTGACGCACGAGGAACTCGTGCGCGTCGTCGAAGTGTGGGCGGATGCCGCGCTCAGGCTCTCCGATCGCGATCTCAGGATGATGGACCGGCTGGTGCGCGCGCAGCAGCGCATCCAGGCGCCGGAGCGGAGCGCGAACAACGTCGTGCCGCTCGCCGTCGGCTTCGGCGACTGACGATCGGATACCGGGGGCGCGCTGCGCGAAGCGGCGAGCGCCGCGGGGGGCGGACGGGCGAAGCGGGTGGGACACCGGGGGGTGTCCTGCCCGCGACGACGGTCACGCGTCTGCGCCGCCCAGCCCCTGCAGCCTGCGCGCCTCGAGGTGCTCGTCGATCGCGAGGCGCGCGCGGTTCGCCGCGCCGACCAGTTCCTCGGTCCATGGCACGGCGCGCAGCCGAAGCTGCTCGTGCGTCGCCTTGTCGATGCGCGCGGCGACCTGGAAGAGTTGCATCGCGCCGACCGATGCCGCTCCGCCCTTGAGCGCGTGCGCGGCGTCCTTCGCGAGTTCGTAGCGACGCGACGCGAGCGCGTCGCCGATCTCGCGCACCAGGCGCTCGGTGTCGCCCTTGAACCCGCGCAGCAGGCGATCGAGGAACGTCGGATCCGTGGACAGCTTCAGGAGGTCGGCGAGCACCGCCGCGTCGAGCGGCGGCGTCTCGACGACCGTCAGCGCGGGGCGGTCCTCGACGCGTTCGGGCGCGGGCGCCGCGGGTCGCTCGGCGTCCGAGGCGAGGTGGCGCTCGACGGCGTCGAGCAGCAGTGACGCGCGCAACGGCTTGGGCATGAACTCCGCCGCGCCCGCGCGCTCGCACTCGGCGATCGCCTCGGTAGTCACGTTCGCCGACAGGATGAGGACCGGGATCGGGCGCGGGGTCGCGAAGCGGTAGAGCTTGAGCGCCTCGAGGCCCGACACGACCGGCATCGACAGGTCGAAGAGGGCGAGGTCGTAGCCGCCGCGCTCCAGGGCCTCGAGCGCGGCTTCGCCGTTGTCGACCAGCGTCACGAGGTGGCCGCCGCTCTCGAGGATCAACTGCGGGACGCGCTGGTTGGTGGCGTTGTCCTCGGCGACCAGGATGCGCGCGCCGCGGATCTTGTGCACCTTCGCGCCCGCTCCGCCGGTCGTCGACGCCTGCATCGTCGCCGCGGTCTTGCGCGTGGCGTCGTTGAGATCCGCGGTGAGGTCGAGCCCCCGGGGCTCCGAATGCGCGAGCGGCAGTTCGAACCAGAAGAGGCTGCCCTTGCCCACGGTGCTCGAGAGCCCGATCCGCCCGCCCATCAGCATCACCAGGTGCCGCGCGATCGTCGTGCCGAGGCCGGTGCCGCCGTAGACGCGGGTGACCGAATCGTCCGCCTGCGTGAACGGCTCGAAGATCGCCGCCTGCTTCGCTTCCGGGATGCCGATGCCGCTGTCCTCGACCTCGACGCGCACGACCGAACGACGCTCGCCGTCGGGCGTCGCGGTCACGCGCAGCGCGATCTCGCCGACCTCGGTGAACTTGACGGCGTTCGACAGGAGGTTGAGAAGCACCTGCCGGATGTGGTGCGCGTCGCCCTCGAACCAACGCGCGGCGGACGCGTCGATCTCGGTGTTGATCGCGAGCCCCTTGTACCGCGCCTGGGGCAGCATGACCTTGACGGTGCCGGTCGCGAGCTTGCCGAGGTCGAACGGCCGCACCTCGATCGAGACGCGTCCGGCCTCGATCTTGGCCATGTCGAGCACGTCCTCGATCTGCGCGAGCAGCAGGTTCGCCGAGGTCATCATGGTCTCGACGATCTCGCTCTGCGCCTCGTTGAGGCTGGTCTCGCGCAGCACGTCGGCCATCGCGATGACGCCGTTCAGCGGCGTGCGCATCTCGTGGCTCACGTTGGCGAGGAACCGGCCCTTGGCCGCATTCGCCTCGTCGGCGCGCTGCTTGGCCTCGGTGATCCGCTGCGACAACACGCCCACGTAGAGGGGAAGGACCAGGAGCGCGATGAGGAAGCCGGTGCCGATGCCGAGGTGCTGGGACCAGAACGGCGAGAGCCACAGCGCGACTGCGAATCCGAAGGTCGCGGCCGCCTGCGCCGCATACAGGTAGGCGCGCCCGAAGCGGAACCCGTTGCCGAACGCGACGAACAGGTAGACGCCGAGCAGTACGGCGCCGCCTTCGTCCATCCTGATCAGGCAGTAGGTGACCGCGGTGTTGTCGGCGAGGATCCCCAGCGCGCGCCGGATCCGCGACTTCCCCCCGGTCAGGACGCCGGCCAGGAGCGCGACCGACAGGGCGACGATCGCCCCGCAGACCAGGACGAACTCGCGCTCGATCGGGTCGAGGCGACCGTCGCGTCCGACGATCCACCAGACGTAGACGTAGACGAGCGCGACGATCGATACCCGCAGGACCGCCTGCTCGAGCTCCGGCCGGTCGGCACGGGCGAGCAGCGCACGCACGCGCCCCGGCGGTTCGGGCGTCGGGGGCGGTGTCGTGGTCGGCGTGGGTCGATTCATCGTGCTGCCGGTCGATGTGGCATCCTATCCCAGCGAGGAGCCGCCCGTCTGTCGGCGGTTTCTCCCCTGTCGCAGTCCATGGCGCATGCGCAACCTCTCGTCGTGCCGGCCGCCGACGGGCATCCGCTCGCGGCGACCCTCTGGATGCCCGACCGCGGCACCGCATCCGACCGCGTCGTCGTCGTGAACGCCGGGGCGGGCATCCCTGCCCGCTACTACGAGCGTTTCGCAGCCTGGCTCGCCGATCGCGGTCCGCCGACCCTCACCTACGACTACCGGGGCATCGGAGCTTCGCGCCCCGCTCGACTCAGGGGCTTCGAAGCGACGGTCGAAGACTGGGGAAGCAAGGATTGTGCCGCAGTCCTGGACGCGATGTCCACCCGGTTTCCGTCCGCGCGGCTTGCGGTGATCGGGCACAGCATCGGCGGGCTCGTGACCGGGCTCGCCCCGCGCGGAGAGCGCGTCGACCGCATGGCGCTGGTCGGCACCCATACCGGCTACTGGCGCGACTACGCTCCCCGCGCCCGGCTGCCGATGTACGCGGCGTGGCACATCGCCATGCCGGCGCTGGCACAACTCCTCGGCTACTTCCCCGGCGGTCTTTTCGGGTTGCCGGCCGACCTGCCGGAGGGTGTCGCGCGCGACTGGGCGCGCAGGCGCAGGCCCGAACCCTGGTGGTACCTCAGGCGAAGGGACGGATCGCCGGATGCCGAGAGGATCGCGGCGGTGCGGGCCCGCTTCGACGCCTACCGGGCCGACACTCGCGTCGTGTCGCTGGCCGACGATCCGTTCGCGACCGAGGAGGCCACTGCGCGGATCGTCGGCCTGTTCCGGAACTGTCGCTTCGACCGGTGCCGTGTCGACCCGGCCACCATCGGAGTGCCCAAGGTCGGGCACTTCGGCTTCTTCCGTTCGCGAATGCGCGAGACCCTCTGGCCGCTGGTCGGCGATTTCCTCGCGACGTGAGGGAGTCGGAAACCGCTACTCGCGGTCGCGGACCACGACCGTCAGCCGTGTCTCGGCGACGAGTTCGCCGTCGACGGACGCCCGGCCCGACAGGCGCACGACGCCGCGCAGAGCCCGATCGATCCGGCATTCGATCGACAGCGTGTCGCCCGCATACGCCGGCCGCTCGAAGCGCGTGTGGTCGATGCCGGCGAGGTAGGTGATCGACGCACCGTCGGGCTTCGACAGGCCCGAGCACAGGCACAGGACGCCGCCGGCCTGCGCTATCACCTCGACCACGAGCGTCGACGGCATCGACGGCCGGTCGTCGGCGACGTTCTCGAAATAGGGTTCGTCGAACGACACGTGCTTGCGTGCACGCACCCATGCGCCCGCTTCGCACGCGTCGATGTGGTCGACGAGCACGAACGGGTAGCGGTGCGGCACGTGGCGGAACAGCCGCTGGATGTCGGAAGGAGGCGTGAGCGGCATCGGACCCCGCGGGCGCTTGCTGGCGCGAAGGGGCAGTGTACCCCGCCGCGCCGGCAGGGCGGCGATATACTCGCGTCGTGAATTCCGCTCAGCGCGTCTGCCCGGGCGGCGCCGGGCATGCCGTCCGGCGACGCGCCTGGACGTCCGCGGGTGTCCATTCCGCGGGCCGCGCAATCCCTGACATTTCCGTTCACGTTCTCCGAGGCGTTCCGAGATGAAGATACTGGTGGCTGTGAAGCGCGTGGTGGATTTC
>DAOMBL010000136.1:4061-8169 GCA_035427325.1 Casimicrobiaceae bacterium | reverse complement strand
GCCCGCCCGTCCGGCACGCCCTTCACCTGGTGCGCCCATTTGCGCGACGCCTTGAGCGCGGTCTCCACCGCCTCGAGGCCGGTATTGACCGGAAGCGCGCGGTCGAGCCCGGTCAGCGCCACGAGCCGCTCGAGCAGGAGCGGCAGGCGGTCGTTGAAGTAGGCGCGCGAGGTCACGGCGAGGCGGTGCGCCTGCTCGGTGAAAGCCGCGACGATCCGCGGATGCGCGTGGCCGAAGCTCACCGCCGAATACGCGCTCATGAGGTCGAGGTAACGGCGGCCGTCGACATCGAAGAGCCACGAGCCCTCGCCGCGCGAGAGCACGACCGGCAGGGGATCGTAGTTGCGCGCGCCACAGGCGCGCTCGCGGCGGATGAAATCGTCCGCGGTGGCGGCGACGGGCGCGGGCGGGACGGAAACGGCGGACGGTCCGGGCGCGGCCCGGGGCCTGGTGAGCGTGGTCATGCGCGCAACTCCTCGTGAGAGAGGCCGCCCGTCGCCGCCGATGGCCGGTGCAGGCAGGATTCGGCCGCCTGCGTCGCGATGGAGGGCCGATGCGCCGTGAACGGGCACCGCCGGTGGGCGGTTGTTCCGTTCGCGGCGATCCGCGGGCGGTGCGGCGACGACTCCGCCGAATCCGCCGGACAACGGAGGGAATGGTACCGGCTCGGGTTGCGTCGACCTAGCTGCGGCGCAGCATGTTCGACGGAGCCGGTGCTCGAAGCATCACGGCGGCAGCCGTTCGAGATTGACGCGCGCCTTCGGATGCGCGGGATCGATCGCGAGCGCGCGCGCGTACGCCGCGCGCGCGCGTTCGCGGTCGCCGGCGAGCTGCCACGCGTAACCCAGGTTGTTCCAGGCGCGCGCGTTGCCGGGATTGGCCCGCACCGTCGCGTCCCACAGCCGCACCTCGCTCGCGTAGTCGGTGACGCGCACGAGCGTCGCCGCGCCCAGCACGATCGCGAGCAGGGCGAGAGCGGCGTTCGCGGCCGCGCGCACGGTCCACGACGCGAGCAGCACACCCGCGATCAGCGCCGGACCCACGATCGCGAGGTAGAGCTGCCGGTCGCTCGCGAGTTCGTAGCGCGCGAGCGGGCCGTGCGTCGGCGCGAGCGCGAGCGCGAACCACAGGATGCCGAACGCGAGCCACGGCCGGAGGCGGATCTGTGCGAAGCCCCATGCCACGGACGCGACGAGCGCGAGCGCCTTCGCGAGCCATGCGGCGTCGATCGCCGCGCGCGGAACGAGGTCGGGGTCGAAATCAAGGCGCAGCGTGGCAAGTGGGTGCGTGACGAGGTAGACGACCGCGTCGACCTGCGCGACGAGATTGTCGAGCGGCGATCGGATCGAGAGGCTCGTCTCGAGGAGCCGGCGATAGGCCGGCACCGCGAACACGAGCGCGACGAGCACGGCCGCGGCGGCCCAGAACGGCAGCGTGCGCCTCAGCGCCTCGCCGAGGCGCGCGCCGCGCGCGACTTCGACCAGCACGATCGCGAACGGCAGCTGCCACGCGACCTCGCGCGCACCGAGGGAGGCCGCGAACGCCAGCAACGCGGCCGCGCGCCACGTGCCGGCCGCGCCTTCGCGCGAGCGTTCCCACGCGTAGAGCCCGGTGAACGTCGCGAGCGACGAGAGCACGGTCGAGCGGCCGGCGATGTAGACGACTGCCTCGGTCTGCGCCGGATGCAGCGCGAACACCAGCGCCGCCGCGACCGCCGCGAACTCCGTTCGCCGGAGCGCGGGGGCGAACGCCGCGAGCCATCGGCGCGCCAGCGCAAGCACGAGGAGCGACGACGCGACGTGCATCGCCACGCCGGCGATCGCGAACCCCGCGGGCAGGGGCGAGAACAGCCAGTTCGCGACGTAGCTCGCCTTGGTGAGCGGGCGCATGCCGGGCATCGACGCCCACCACGCGGACCACGAGTGCACGTCGTGGTCGATGACGACGACGCGAAAGTCGTCGTACTGCCAGGTCGTTCCGGCGGCGCCGGCGTACGCGGCGATCGTCGCGAGCGCGACGATCGTGGCCGCGCGCACCTGCACGACCGCCCGGTCCATCCCCGTCAAGGGCGGCGCGGCGCGCCGCGTGCCCGTGCGTCCTCGAACGCGGTCTCGATCATCGCCACGGCGTCCCACCAGCGGTCCGGCGCGCCCAGGAGCACGACCGACACCCGCACGCCGTCGCGGACGGCGTCGGCGGCGAGGCAGCGTCCGGCCCGCTTCGTCCAGCCGGTCTTCACGCCGTGCGCGCCGTCGACGCGGCCGACCAGCGCGTTCGTGTTCTCGAACCGGAAGATCCGGCCGTCGGAGGCTCTCGCGGTCCCGCGTTCGCGGCGCACGATCGCGGCGATGCGCGGCGCGGCCATCGCCGCATCCGCGAGCACGGCGAGATCGCGCGCCGACGCGAGGTGCCCCGGCGCATCGAGCCCGCAGGCGTTCGCGAAATGCGTGCCGGCGAGTCCCATCGCCGCGGCGCGTGCGTTCATGCGCGCGACGAATGCCGCCTCGGAACCGGCGACACGTTCGGCGATCGCGACGCACGCGTCGTTCGCGGAACGCAGGAGCGCCGCGGCGAGCAGGTCCTCCGCCGGGAGCCTCGTGCCGGAACGCAGGCCGAGCCTCGCACCTGCCGCCGCGGCCGCCCGCTTGCTCACCGCGACCTCGTCCCCGGGCTCGAGCGCGTCGACGGCGAGGAGCGCGGTCATCAGCTTCGTGAGGCTCGCCGGGGCGAGGCGCGCATCCGCGTTCGCCGACCAGCGCACCTCGCCGTCGATCCGGACGACGTAGGCGGCCGCGACGCCCGGCCAGCGATCGCCGTCCGCTGCGCCGGCGGGCGCCGCGCCGCAGAGGGGAAGCGCCGCGGCGACGAGCAGCGCGGCGCGCATCATCCCGAGGCGATCAGAACGGCAGCACCTTGCGGAGCGCGTCCATCCCCTGCCTGACCGGATCCGCCTTCTGCTCGGCAGGCGCCTGCGGCGCGTTCGCGACGGGCTCCGCCGCTGCCGAAGGCGCGCCCGACATCGAGGCCGCGCCTGCGCCACCGCGAGTGAGCGCCGCGTAGCGGTTGCACACCGGAGCGAGCGAGCGATCCATCGTGTAGTAGCTCCGCCCCTTGCATTGGGCGTCCCCTACCGATCGAACGTCTGCGTCGCAGGTGCCGCTGCCGACGAACGACCAGTCCCGCGTGGACACCGCCTTGCCGCAGGCGCTCCTCGTGGCCGCATCGAAGTCCTGGCCGCAGGCGACGAACGCCTCCCGGACCGTTGCCGCATTCGATTTCCCGACCGCCGCACGATGGCCGGCGGGTTCACGCATGCCCGACGACAGGCCCCGGACCTTCTCGCAGAACTGCTTCTGCTGGCCGGCGCAAGCCGCGCCATTGCCGAAGAACATCGGCGCGTAGAGCTTGTCGAGCCCCTCGCTGCAGGACTTCGCCAGCACGGCATCGCTGTCGGCCTTCACCTTCGCGACGACCTGCTCGGACTGGTCGGTGCAGGCTCCGACCTTCCGGCCCGAGAATACCTGCGTGATCTCCATGTCCTCGCCCTTGCGCTTGCCTTTCATGCGCATCGTCCCGTCGTACGCGGTCGGCGTCGAGGTGATCTCGCCCCGGACGGTCATCGGATCCTTGCCGGCGCAGTCCATCGTGAAGGTCGTCTTGTTGCCGACGGTCTTCGAGTCGACGAGCCGGCATTCGTCGTTCGCCGGAATCGCGTCCTCGGCCTTCCGGTTCTTCTTGAGGCACACCTGTTGCGTTTGCGCAGGCATCGCCATCGGCATGCCGGGCATCTCCATCTTCATGGTCACGTCCCAGAGTTCGTCCGGGCCGGATCCGGCTTTGAACAGGCGCGTCGGCGCCTGTGCCGACGCGGCGGCGGCGAAGGCCAGGGACAGCAGGCCGGCGACGAGCGTGGCGGAAGTGCGGCAAGCGAATCGGTGCGCGAACGACATGACGATGACCTCTTGGACGGGCGTGAGCGCCCCGGATGCTACAGCAGCGGCGCCGACCTTGCACCCGGGCCGGCTGCAAACGCGTATGCGGGCGGCGATCATGCGCGGTCCGCGAGATCGGATGCCTGGCCGCCGGCCGCTGCGAACCGCAGGATCGC
>DAOMBL010000136.1:0-4051 GCA_035427325.1 Casimicrobiaceae bacterium | reverse complement strand
CGCAGGTTCGCCGGGATCTGCGCCTCGAAATCCTGGAACGCGTGGTCGCCGCCGCCCTGGACGAACTGGCTCGCTCCGGCGTAGTGCGCGACCGCTTCGCGCCAGTCGAGCACTTCGTCGCCGCTCTGCACCAGCAGGAAATAGCGGGCCGGTCGCGTGATGCGCGGGACGGCGAGCGAGCGCAGTTCGTCGAAGTGCGCGTCGGTCACCTCGAACGCCACGCCGGTGTACAGGTTCGTCTGAAGCCCGCGGTAGGGCTCCAGGTCGTCGAACGGGCGCACCGCCGGATTGATCAGGACCGCGCGCGCGCCCAGCCGCTCGGCGAGGTGCGTTGCATAGTAGCCGCCGAGCGAGCTGCCGACGAATGCAAGTGGACCGGCATGGCCGCGCACGAGGTCGAGCACCTTCGCGATCGCCGCGGCGGGCGCGTGGCCGAGGTCGGGCACGACGAGCGCGGGCCGCTCGGCGGCAGGCAGCGCCTCCACGTGCCGGACCATCGCCCGAGCCTTCACCGACTGAGGCGAACTGCGGAAGCCATGCAGATAGACGATCAGCAACGACATCGCGCTCCCCCGTTGGCCGGGCTTCGGCCCGACGGCCATTCGCTTCGATGCGGCAAACCCCGCCGGCCTGAAGGCCGACCCACAGAGGCGCTTCCCGACGCTCGATGCGCCGCCACCGGAATCGCCGGCACCTCTGTCCCCTGACTCCTGTCTCCTGGCGCCGGCCTGAATGCCGGCCCATGACCCCGCTGTGGGTCGGGCTTCAGCCCGACGGCTTTCGCTTCGATTCGGCAGACCCCGTCGGCCTGAAGGCCGACCCACAGAGGCGCTTCCCGGCGCTCGATGCGCCGCCACCGGAATCGCCGGCGCCTCTGTCCTCTGACTCCTGTCTCCTGGCGCCGGCCTGAATGCCGGCCCACGACCCCGCTGTGGGTCGGCCTTCAGGCCGACGCACTTCTTCGCATCGCCACGAACCCCGTCGGGCTGAAGCCCGACCCACAGTGAGGATGCCTGAAGGCCGACCCACCGATCCACGCTCACGCGCCGGCGCCGCGCGCGGAGAGCGCCGCCAGGAGCTTCGCGTGCACGCCTCCGAATCCTCCGTTGCTCATGACGAGCACGTGATCGCCGGACCTCGCATCCTGCACAACTGCGGCGACGAGTTCGTCGAGATCGGCGTGCACGCTCGCCCGCGCGCCGAGCGGCGCGAGCGCTGCGGCAGCGTCCCATCCGAGTCCGGCCGAATGGCAATACGTGCGCTCGGCACCCTCGAGGCTCGCGGCGAGACGACCCTTCATCGAGCCGAGCTTCATCGTGTTCGAACGCGGTTCGAGCACCGCGAGGATGCGCGCGGGACCGACCGCGCGACGCAGGCCGTCGATCGTCGTCGCGATCGCTGTCGGATGGTGCGCGAAGTCGTCGTAGACCGTGACACCGCCCGCGCGTCCGCGCACCTCCATCCTCCGCGCGACGCCGCGGAACGCCGCGAGCGCCGCGAGCGAGCGCACGACCGGGACGCCCGCGTGCCGCGCCGCGGCGATCGCCGCGAGCGCGTTCATCCGATTGTGCGTGCCGAGCTGCGGCGCGTCGACGGGCCAGCGGAGCACGCCCTGCCCCGCACCACGGAACGAGATCGAGCCGTCGGGGGCCACCGTCCAGTCGGGCGCGCCGCCGCCCTCCTGCCCGAAACGCTCGACTTCCGACCAGCACCCCCGCGCCAGCACGCGCGACAGCGCCGCATCCTCGCCGTTCACGACGAGCCGGCCGAGACGTGGCACGGTGCGCACCAGGTGATGGAACTGGGTCTCGATCGCGGCGAGGTCCGGAAAGATGTCGGCGTGGTCGTACTCGAGGTTGTTGAGGATCGCGGTCGAAGGACGGTAGTGGACGAACTTCGAGCGCTTGTCGAAGAACGCGGTGTCGTACTCGTCCGCCTCGACGACGAAGAAGTCGCTGCCGCCGCGCCGCGCGGAGACCGCGAAGTTCGCGGGCACGCCGCCGATCAGGAACCCGGGGGCGAGGCCTGCGTGGTCGAGGATCCACGCCAGCATCGACGAGGTCGTCGTCTTGCCGTGCGTACCGGCCACCGCGAGCACGAAGCGGTCCGCGAGCACGTGGTCGCGCAGCCACTCGGGACCCGACACGTAGGGCAGGCGCCGATCGAGGATCGCCTCCATCAGCGGATTGCCGCGCGACACCACGTTGCCGATCACGAACACGTCCGCGTCGCGCGCGACGCCGTCGAGCTGGGAAGCGTCGTAGCCGTCGGTCAGCGCGATGCCGAGCGAGGCGAGCTGCGTCGACATCGGCGGATAGACGTTCGCATCGCAGCCGCTGACCTCGTGCCCCCCGGCACGCGCGATCGCGGCGATGCCGCCCATGAACGTGCCGCAGACGCCGAGGATGTGGATGCGCATCGTCAGTCCTCCGCGGGACGAGTCGCCCCGGCGTGGCGTCTCCAGCCGGCGAGGAACCACAGGTAGGCCGCGGCGACGAGCGAGAGCACCGCGGCGTACGCGACCCGCAGGCCGTCGGCGACACCGCCGCCGGTCGCGAGGCGCACCGCGTCCACGATCACGCCCACGCCCCACTGCACGACGAAGCTGCCCGAGAACATCGCCAGGTTGATCGCGGTGCTCGCGCGCCCCGCGAGCGAGGAGGGGAAGCCCTCGTTGACCAGCGTGAACGCGAGCACGTTGGCGGCAGCGCCGAAGCCGTAGAAGCACCACCACAGGAACCCGCCGGGGACGCGAGCCACGATCGCCGCCAGGCCGACGAAGTTGAGCGTCCAGCCGACGAGGTAGAAGTGGCGCGCGACGAAGCCGCGGCGGGCGAGATGGGTCGCGAGCGTGCCGAGCCCCAAGTAGCCCGCGAGCGAGGTGATGCTCATGGCGAGCAACAGGCCGGCGGCGTCCGCGCGCGTGCGGCCCTCCACTTCCATCATCCAGGTCACCGACCACAGGCCCTGGATCGCCATGAACGAACCCATGCCGACCGCACCGACCGGCATGATCCACCAGAAGCGCGGCTGGCCGAACACGCGCCGAACGCCCCGAAGCTGGTCCGCGATCGACGGCGGCGTTCCGACGCGCGGCAGGTCCGGCACGCGCCATGCGATCGCGCACGCCACCGCGGCCGTCGCGACGCCGAACCCGGCGAACAGCATGCGCCAGTCGACGTGGCGCAGCGCGAGTTCGACCGGGGTCGTCGCGACGAGCGCGCCGGCACCGCCCGCGACCATCAGCCAGCCCGCGAGCGGGGCCTGCCGCTGCGGCGGGAACCACACGGCCACGCCCTTGAGCGGCGCCATCAGGCACACCGCCACGCCCGCTCCGACCAGCGCGCGCGCCACCGTGAGTCCGGCGAGGCCCCCGGATGCCGCGAAACCGAATGCCCCGACGGCCGCGACCGTCAGCAGCACCGGCTCCACGCGCCTCGGCCCGTAGCGGTCGAGCAGGATGCCCGCCGGGATCTGCGTCGCGGCGAAGGCGATGAAGTAGGCACTCGTGAGGAGTCCCAGCGCGGACGGTGGCAGATCGAGGTCGCGCGAGAGTTCGGGCGAGATCACCGCGGTCACGACACGGTACAGGTACGACATCAGGTACCCGGCCGCGAACGGCAGGTAGATGCGCGAGAACGGGACGACCGCGTGCTGCGTCATGCCGCGACCCCGGTGCGCGGCTTGCGCCGTGCCCCCTCGGGGGGAGGCGCGCACAGCGCGCTTCGGGGGGGTGTCATCCTCGAAAAATGAAATACACCGCCCCCATCAGGCACAGCCCCGCCCAGAGGTAGTCGAGCTTCACCGGCTGTCCCATGTAGAGCATCGCGAAGGGCACGAACACCGCCAGCGTGATCACCTCCTGTATGATCTTGAGCTGCGCGAGCGAGAGGGCGGTGAACCCGATGCGATTCGCGGGCACCTGCAGCAGGTACTCGAACAGCGCGATGCCCCATGAAACGAGGGCGGCGGTCCACCACGGGCGGTCCCCCAGGTGCTTGAGGTGCCCGTACCACGCGAAGGTCATGAACAGGTTCGAACAGGTGAGCAG
>DAOMBL010000135.1:0-8221 GCA_035427325.1 Casimicrobiaceae bacterium | reverse complement strand
TCCGATCGGTGCCGGTGGCGCTGAAGGGACAGCGCGTGGCCGGGCGACACCTCGATGCGCTTGATCTTGAACTGCGGCGCGTCGAGCAGCACCGTGTAGGCGCCCCAGGGACGCGCGACGGTGCGGTGGTAGCGCCAGGCCTCGTGGCCGAGCAGCTTGAGGGCCGCCACGACCTCCTTCACCTCCTGCAGGTGGTCGCGGTGCGCGACCAGCGTGGCGTCGGCCGTGTCGACGATGACGAGGTCGCGCACGCCGACGGTCGCGACGACGCGATCTTCCGCATGGACCATCGTGTCGCGCGTACCGATCGCGACGCTCGTGCCCTGGCGCCGGTTGCCCTCGGCGTCGGCCGCGACCAGGTCGCCGACCGCCTGCCAGGAGCCGATGTCGCTCCAGTCGAAGTCGCCGCGCACCGCGACCACGCCGGCGGCGTGCTCCATCACCGCGTAGTCGATCGAGCGGTCGGGCATCGCGTCGAACGTCGCGGGATCGAACGCGATCCGGCCCTGGCGAGCATCCGGCGCCAATTGCGCGAAGCTCGCTCGGGCGGCACGCTCGATGTCCGGCGCATGCGCCGCGAGCGCCGCGAGGATCGCCGCCGGCGTGAAACAGAACATCCCCGAATTCCACAGGTGCCGCCCCGAGGCCACGTAGCCCTCGGCGACCGCGCGCGGCGGCTTCTCGACGAAGCGCTCGACCGCGACCGCGGGCGGGTGCTCGGCGTCGAGGGGGCCGCCGCATTCGAGGTAGCCGTAGCCGGTCTCCGGGCGCGTGGGCGCCACGCCGAAGGTGACCAGCCGGCCGCGCCGGGCCCATGTCGTCGCGCGCTGGACCGCCTCGACGAACGCCTTCGTGTCGTCGATCAGGTGGTCCGCAGGAAGCACGAGCAGCGGCACCTCGTCACCCACGTGCCGGGAGACCCACAGCGCCGCCATCGCGATCGCCGGAGCGGTGTTGCGTCCGAACGGTTCGAGCAGGAACACGGCGCGTTCCCGCGCCTCCGCCGAGAGGCCGGCGTAGGCATCGCGCGTCGCGAAATAGTGTTCGTCGCGCGTGACCGTCACGAGCGGGCCGGCGCCGGGCAGCGCGCATGCCCGCGCGGCCGTGCGTCCGATCAGCGTGCCCCCGTGCGGCAACTGCATGAACGGCTTGGGCGCGGCTTCGCGCGAGAGCGGCCAGAGCCGGGTACCGGCACCGCCGGAGAGGATCAGGGGAACGGCGGTCGGGGTGGGCATGCGCGGAGGCTCGGCAGGACGATACTCTACCAAACGGTCCGGCGAGATCCGGCGGACCGGGTTCGGCGGAAAGCGCAGCCCGGGCCTTGCCCGGCGGGCCGCAGTGTAGGACGCTTGCGGACAGGTGTTTCGTCGCCGGGCCGATCCGGGCGGTTCGGTGCTCCTCCTACGATCCGCGTTTGCGACTGTTGTTGCCCGAGGATCCGATGCGCCAGATGGCCGATTTCCCGTCGCTGCGCGACGTTCACGACGCCCACCCGCATGGCGGTGGCTTCGCCAAGGCACCGGCGCGTGCGCGCGACGGCTCGGCGGCCGGCGGCACGAAGGCGGCCGGCCGGATCGAGTTCGAGGTCGGCACGCCGCTCGCCGACCTGGAGCGGCGCGCGCTGCTCGCCACGCTCGCGTACTGCGAAGGCAACAAGCGCCGGTGCGCCGAACTGTGCGGCGTGAGCCTCAAGACCCTGTACAACCGCCTCGCGGCCTACCGGAGAGAGGCCGCCGGGGAGCCTTCGCGATGAGCGTCGCGCGATGCCGGACGGCGAGGGCGCGATGATCCGCATCCTGATCGCCGACGACCACGCGATCGTGCGCGCGGGATTGCGGCAGTTCATCGCCGACCAGACCGACATGTCGGTCGCGGGGGAGGCCGCCACCGGCGCCGAGACCGTGTCGCTCGTCCGGGCCGAGCCCTACGACGTCGTGCTCCTCGACATCTCGATGCCCGACCGCAACGGCGTCGACACGCTGAAGCAGCTGAAGCAGATCCGGCCCGAGATGCCGGTGCTGATGCTCTCCGCGCACGCGGAGGAGCAGTACGCGGTGAACCTGCTGCGCGCCGGCGCGGCCGGCTACGTCGGCAAGGACTCCGCCTCCGCGCAGCTCGTCTCGGCGATCCGCACCGTGGCGCGCGGCCGCAAGTACGTGAGCCCGGATCTCGCGCAGCAACTCGCCGACGGACTCGCCGGCGACGGCGACGAGCCGCTGCACGCGCGCCTCTCGCAGCGGGAGTTCCAGATCTTCTGCAAGCTCGCCGCCGGCATGCCGGTGTCGAAGATCGCGAACGAGCTGTTCCTGTCGGTCAAGACCGTGTCGACCTACCGGTCGCGGGTGCTCGAGAAGATGGGCATGAAGACGAACGCGGACCTCACCTACTACGCCATCAAGAATCGACTGATCGAGTGATGCGGGACCGGCCCTTCGGCGCGGCGCGGCGGGACAGCGCGCGGTGCCGTCGAATCGCCGGCCCGCGCGACCGCGCACCGTGAACGACTCCGCACGCCTCCGCGTCTTCGTGGTCGAGGACAATCCGATGATCCGCGACCGGCTGGTCGAGTCGCTGGCCGCCACCGGACGCATCGACGTGATCGGGCAGGCCGACACCGAGCACGACGCGGTGGAGGCGCTGGGGAGCACGTCGTGGGATGCGCTCGTGCTCGACCTGCAGCTGCGCCACGGCACCGGCTTCGGCGTGCTGCGCGCGATCGGCAAGTCGCGGCCGGAGGGCGCGAAGATCGTCGTGCTCACCACCTACGCGATTCCGATGCTGCGCGACCGCAGCCTGGCGCTCGGCGCCGACGCGTTCATGGACAAGGCGCACGAGTACGAACGCGCGGTGGACTTCCTCGTCGACTTCGCCCAGGCGCGCCCCGCGAGCGCGTGACGCGGCGTCGCGCGCGTCGCTGCGCCCGTTCCGGACGGGCGGTTCAGACGCCCGCGACCGGGAGGTGGACCTCGATCGTCGTGCCTGCGCCGGGCGCGCCCTCGATCCGGAACTCGCCGTTCAGCGCGCGCACCCGCTGGCGCATGCCGGCGATCCCGTGCGAGAGCCGGCTCGCCGACACGCTGGCCGGCAGGCCGACGCCGTCGTCGCGGAACGAGAGCGACATGCGCCCGGCGGAGCGCACCAGGTCCACGGTCACGTGCTTCGCCTTCGCGTACCGGACGACGTTGGTCATCGCTTCCTGCACGATCCGGTAGATCGCGATCGACACCTCGGGCGGCAGGTCGCCTTCGCCCTCGTCCAGGTTGAGCGTGCAGGCGAGCCCGGCGCGCTCGCACGCGCCGCGGACGAGCCAGTCGAGCGCGGCGGCGAGGCCCAGGTTGTCGAGCAGCGTCGGCCGCAGGTCCTCGATGATGCGGCGCTTGACCGCGATGCCGTCGTCGAGCGACTTGAGCGCACGGGCGAGGCGCGCGGCGGCCTCGGGATTCGACTCGCCGATGCGCTTCATCGCCGCGGTCATGTCCATCTTGGTGCTGACGAGGATGCCGCCCATCTCGTCGTGCAGGTCGCGCGCGATGCGGGCCTTCTCGTCCTCGCGCACGGTCTGAAGGTAGTTCGAGAGTTCCGAGAGTTCGGCGGTGCGGTCGTCGACGATTCCGGCGAGGCGCGACTGCTCGTCGGCGCGCCGCGCGATCTCCGCGTCGCGCCGCTTCTGGTCGCGGCGGAACAGCGCCCAGACCGTGGCGAGCAGGAGGATCGCGAGCGCCGTCATGACCTGAAGCCCGACCCGGAGCAGTTCGAGGTCCCGCGACCAGCGCGCCGCGCCCTCGGTCCAGATGTCGCGCTGCTGGCGGGTCATCTGCGCGACCTGCGCCCGGATGTCGTCCATCGTGCGCTTGCCGACGCCGGTGGCGACGAGTTCGGATGCGGCAGGGGATCCGCCGCGTTCGTAGAGCGCGAGCGTGGCCTCGATGTCGGAGATCTTGCGGCCGATCAGGTTGTTGAGGCGCGCCGCCGACTGCGAGAGTTCGGGCGACCCGATGGCCGCGACGAGTTCGCGCAGGCGATCGTGGGTCTTCTCGATCTGCGGCACCGCGTCGCGGTAGGGCTGCAGGTAGCTGTCGTCGCCGGTCAGCAGGAAGCCCCGCTGGCCGGTCTCCGCATCGACGACGTGCGACTGGATCTCGTGGATCGTCGCCTGGAGTTCCAGTGCGGTCGCGACGCGCTGCGTCGTCGACTCGAGCCGCTGGTACCCGAGTTCCGCGAACACCAGCAGCACCAGCGCGCTCAGGATGCCGAGCGCCAGCGGCAGGGCGATCAGCATCGGCATGCGTCGGGCGCGCGCGGGCATGGGGCGACTATACCGCGCGGGTCCGACGGACGAGCGCGGACGCCGCGGCCCGCCCCGGCGCGCCGCTCAGCCCGCGGCGGGTTGCGAACGAACGAGCCTGTCGACCGGGAAGCCGAGCGCGCGCGCCTTCGCGACCAGCCGCTCGTAGATCGCGGATTCGAGCACGGGCCTGCGGGCGAGGATCCACAATGCGTCGCGCGCGGGCGCGCCGACCAGCGCGTGCGAATAATCGGGCGCGAGATCGAGGATCCAGTAGTCCGACCACGCGAACGGCCACCACGCGAGCGCGAGCGGCAGGAAGCGGATCTCCATCTTCGCGTTGGTCGAGGTGTCCTGGATGCGCGCGATGCCGGCGTCGTTCTCGAAGGAGCCGTCGGCGCGCCGGCAGCGTGTCTCGACCGCGAACGTGCGCGCGCCGTGTCGCGTGAACGCGGTCGTCACGTCCGCGACGCAGCGCTCCTCGGCCTTCCAGGGCAGGCGCGCGATCTCGTGCCAGACGCCTGCGTAGCGTTCGGGATCGACGCCGCGAACCGTCTCGAGCGCCTGGGCGCGCAGGGGCGCCGCGTGCAGGGCGAGACCGAGCAGTGCGGTGAGCGCGGCAGTCGCCGACACCGTCGCGGTGCGGTGCCGGGCGAGGTTCGATGACATCGGGCGCGCTTGCATCCGGGCGGCTCCGTCCCCACGTGGGGAGCGCGGACAGCGGCGGGCGCCGGAAGGCGCACGCCCGACGATGCTACAATGAAACACTCGGCGCCGCGGTGGCGCACGCGCAGTGCGCGCCGCCGACGTCCTTCCGCTCCACCGGGGGTGACCTGGTCTCGACGGGGGCATCGAAACAGCGCGGGGCATGCCGAGGCGTTCGTCCTCGTAAAAAACGGGCACTCGCAAACTTAACTGCGAACGACGAAACCTACGCTCTGGCGGCTTAACCCCGCCGGACCTCGCTCCGGGCAGCGTCCGGCCCGGGCGGTGAGCGGGTAACCGCGAGCCGCGGCGAGGACATTCAGGGCGATCGCGTCCGGCCGGGTCACTTGGCCGAGGCGTCAAATCAAGGTGACTGGCTCCCCTGCAGCCTGCCGGCCGGCGGCGAGGGGGCGAGACTCAATCGACACGGCTAAGCATGTAGTCCCGACTGCGTAGGGTCTTCGGACGGCGGTTCGATTCCGCCCACCTCCACCAATCACAAGGGCTCGGATAGTCCCCGGGCCCTTTTTCTTGCCCGAAATCCCCGCGTGGCGCGGGCGGGGTTCCGAGGTCGGCACGCTGCTCGACCGCGAGGAACGGGTGTTGGCGATGGCCCAGGGCTCCAAGCTGGTCAAGTGGCTTGACGTGCTCGGCGGTCCCGTCGCCATCGGGCAGGCGGTGTTCGTCACCGGACACCTGGGACGCTCCGGGGACGGGCGGCACGATGGCGATTGAGCGTTCCCGGCTTCCCGGTGGTTGTTCTCCAAAGCGAGGGTGAGCATCGGGAATGCTCACTCCCGGCGCATCTGATCGCCGACCTCGGCGGGATGGCATTGCCAAATTTTGCCAAACCATCTAACCTGCCCGTATGAGCACGATGAACATTTCCCTGCCCGATTCCCTGAAGTCCTTCGTGGATGAACAGGTCAGCCAGCGCGGCTATGGCACCAGCAGCGAGTACGTGCGCGAACTGATCCGCCGCGATCAGGACAGGTTGCAACTGCGCAAGTTGCTGTTGGCAGGTGCGTCGTCGGCTCCCACGGCGCCGGTCAGCGAGACCTACTTCGAAGGCTTGCGCGAGCGGGTACGCGGCGCGGCCGAGGTGGCAGGCAAAGCTCGCCGCCAGTCGTGAAGGCCAAGCCCGTCGTCCCGCGCGAGCAGGCCCATCGGGACGTCGAGGATGCGGTCGCGCACTACCTGGACGAAGATGCCGAGGCTGCGGCGCTCGGCTTCATCGATGCCTTGGAGAACGCGTACAGCCACATCGGCCGGCATCCGTCCACTGGCTCGCCGCGATACGCCCACGAGTTGAACCTGCCGGGCCTGCGCTCCTGGCCGCTGACTCGGTATCCCCATCTGGTCTTCTATGTCGAGCACCCCGACCACGTCGACGTCTGGCGTGTGTTGCACGGGCAGCGTGATATCCCGGCTCGGATGCAGGAACCCGGCGACGCGTGAAGGTTGGCCTGCGGGGTCGATGGTGCCCTCACGTTTCGTGACCCCATCGGCTGCCCCAGGCGAAAGGGGTCCTTCCTGGCGAAGGTCCCATGCGGGGGGCGCGAGCGCGGCGCTTCGCCACCGTCGGTGTGCAAACCGAGGTTTGCAGGGTTTGCGGTTTGCGCCGCGGCGCCGCCGCCAGCGCCATCGGTCGGAAAGACGGCCAGGGTACGCAGGGCGTGCGTACCCTAAGGGCGGGAACTGAATCCGGCCCTCCGCGGCGCGTCCGAGCGTCAACCGATGCGGTACACCCGCTCGCCGGCGGCGTTGCGCGCCAGCACCACGTGCAGGCCCAGCCGCTTGCAGTGTGCTGCCCGACATCACAGGTGACGCCACCAGCTTCGCGGCGCTGGCGTTGCCCGTCGAGCGCGTCTTCGTCACCGAGAACGAGACCAACTTCCTCGCCTTCCCGGCCGTGGCGGGATCCATCGTCGTCTTCGGTGCGGGCTACGGTTGGGAAGCACTCGCGCGCGCCAGGTGGCTGCATCGATGCCAACGGCGCTACTGGGGCGACATCGACACCGACGGCTTCGCCATCCTCGACCAGCTGCGGGGCTGCTTTCCCGGCGCGGTGTCCTTCCTCATGGACCGGGAGACGCTCCTCGCCCACCGCCTGCCCTGGGGCGAGGAGCCCGACCCGGCGCGCCACGACTTGTCGCGCCTGACGACCGAAGAGGCGGCTGTGTATGACGACCTCAGAGTCGATCGCCACCAGCCCAGGCTGCGGTTGGAGCAGGACCGCGTGGCTACGGCTGGCGGTGTGATCGACTGGCTCGGATCCACTGGGAATCCGCGTAGTGCCGCACTCTTGCCCGTAGGCTCTGGAGGCGGATTTCCGCTCGGTGAACTCCGCCACGATCTACAAGGGCTCGGATGATCTCCGGGCCCTTGTTCTTGCCCGAAGTCCCCGCGTGGCGCGGGGTTCCGGCCACCCGTGCTGCGTGTGGCCACCAGCCGAATCGCCCGAAATCGGCCCATTTGTACGACAGAGCCGTCTCTATTCTCCGTGTGGCCTGCAGGTAGGTGCAGATTTTTGTCGCAGTAACATCAATAGCTTACACGCGTAGGACCAGCGTCAACCCAGGCGGCCAGTTTGGCATCAAACCCGGTCAGACAGTGGCGCAGAGTCTCGTCATGATCTATCATGAAGCGTCAAGATACATCGTGATGGAGAAGCCCGTGACCACTGTCGTCCGCGAGAAATTCTCCTCCCAGGCCGCACCCGATGTGCTGGCGGCACTGCGCCAGATCGCAGAAAGCCAAGGTCGCCAGTTCCAGGCCGTGCTCGATGACGCCCTGCGCGACTACATAGACAGGCAGCAGAAAGAACGCCCCCGTCGCCACGTGATGGCGTCGTTCGCATCCAGCCTGGATGAATTCGATACGCTCTACCGTGAGCTGGCCAAGTAGGTGCCGTGCCGCGCGACCATTTGACGGTGGCCGATGTGCTCGGCATGCACACCGTGCTGATGCAGCGTTACGGCGGCGCCCTGGGTGTGCGTGATCCTGGTGCGCTGGAGGCTGCTTTGTTCCGTCCGCAGACCGGCTACTACGACGACATCGTGGCTGAAGCGGCCGCGCTGCTGGAAAGTCTGGCGATCAACCACCCATTTGTCGATGGCAACAAGCGCATTGCGTTTGCTGCTGCCGACGTCTTTCTGCGCATCAACGGCTGGCGCTCCCCGGTGGCCACCTCAAACTCCTCCACCTATGGCCGGGTCAAACTCCTCCACC
>DAOMBL010000134.1:0-8222 GCA_035427325.1 Casimicrobiaceae bacterium | reverse complement strand
GTTGATCTGCTGCACGCCGTGCGACACGCCGATGGCGAACACGAGGGCCGCGAAGAACCCGCCCACGCAGGCGTAGGCGATCAGGAACTCGACGTTGTCCACGCTCGCGAGCTGCCCGAGGAAGCCCTCGATCGAAGGCATCCCGCTCGTGTAGAACAGCGCGAACACGACGAGCGACGCGCGCGCCCACACGAGCAGGATGACGCCGAGCACCAGCGCGAACACCCCGATCGCGCCGACGTTCGGACGCCAGGCGTCGAGCGTCGGCGCGAGCCAGGCGGGTTCGCCCCGCTCGCGGCGGCGCGACAGCGCGTAGAGCCCGGTCGCGAGGAACGGGCCGGCGAGGAAGAACCCGGTGACGAGCGCGGACAGGTACGCGGTCGCGTACTCGAAGGTCTCGTAGACCAGCCAGCCCATCAGCGCGAAGCACGCACCGTAGAATGCGCTCGGCAGCGGGTGCGCGCGGAAGTCGGCCGCGCCGCGCGCGAGCCAGCGAAACGGCGCGCTCGCCGGAACGGTGCGCACGGCCACGGCGGACTTCGTCCCGCGGTCGGGCTCGACGCCGGGCCTGCGCTCGCCGGTCACAGGAAGGCGCGCAATGCGTCGAGCACGGCGTCGGGCTCTTCGGCCATCATCGCATGGCCCGTGTCCGGCAGCGTGACGGTGCGCACGCCGGCCAGTGTGTCGATGAGCGTCTTCGCAGCACGCGCAGGCGCCATCAGGTCGCGCGCGCCCAGGATCACGAGCGACGGGCAACGCACCGCCGCCGCGGCCGCGAGCCCGCCGGTCCACGCGTGGCACGCCACGAGGTCCGTGTGGAACACGCCGGGAGGCGTGCGCTCGAGGAGCCGCATCGACACTCCGAGCAGCCACTGTCCGGGGACCGTGTTGCCGCCGATCTGCTTGCCGGGGCTCGTCGACCAGGCGTTCACGAGTTCGTAGGCGACGTGGTCGTTCGCCTTCGCTGCTTCGAGCAGCGCATCGCTCACCGTCATCGGCACGGCCGGGCCGAGCAGCGCGATCTTCGCGACCCGCGACGGGCGGCCCGCCGCGCACGCGAGCGCGGCGAGCGAGCCGAGCGAGTGTCCGACGATCGATGCCTGCGCGATGCCTGCCGCGTCCTCGACCGCGACGAGCCAGTCGGCGATCGCCTCGACCGAGGCGAGCGCGGGCCCCGCGCTGCGCCCGTGGCCGGGCAGGTCGAGCGCGAGCGCGTTCATGCCGTGGTGCGCGAAGTAGCGCGACTGCAGCAGCCACACCGAGTGGTCGTTGCCCGCGCCGTGCACGAACAGCACCGACGGCCGCGACGCGTCGAACGGACGCGTGCCCGTGTAGGCGTAGACCTCGCGTCCGGCGACGGTGAGCTTCACGCCGTCACCTCCGCAGGCATCCCGGGAACCGGCGAAGGCAGCGGCTGCCCGGCGAGGAACGCGTCGAGATTGGCGATCACCGCGTCGTGCATCGCGCGCTGCGCCTCGTCGGTGTTTCCTCCGATGTGCGGCGTCATCACCACGTTCGGAAGGGCGCGGAGCGCCGCCGGCACCAGCGGCTCGCGCTCGAACACGTCGAGCCCGGCGCCGGCGATCGTACCGCTCGCGAGCGCGGCGATCAGCGCGACTTCGTCGATCACCGAGCCGCGCGTGATGTTGACGACGTGTCCGTCGCGGCCGAGCGCGGCGAGCACGCGTGCGTCGACCGCGTGGTGCGTCTCCGGTCCGGCGCGCACCGCGACCATCAGAACGTCGGCCCAGGCCGCGAGCTTCGCGAGCGTCGCGTGGAACGGAAATCGGACGCCGGGGTGCGGCGCGCGCCCGTGGTAGCCGACCTCCATCTCGAATGCCTCGCAGCGCGACGCGATCTTCGCGCCGATCGCGCCGAGCCCGTAGATTCCCGCCCGACGGCCGGTGAGTCCGCGCACCTGCACGTCGCGCCGCGCCTCGAGCCCGTTCCACGCCCCGCGACGCACGTACGCGTCGCGCTCCGCGATGCGCCGGACGCTCGCGACCATGAGGCCGACCGCCATGTCGGCGACCGACGAAGCGTTCGCACCGGGACTGTGGGTGACGGACGCGCCGTGCGCGCGCGCCGCGTCGAGATCGATGCCGTCGTACCCGCTGCCGATGGAGAGGATCAGCCGCAGCGCAGGCAGTCCGGCGATGGCCGCGGCCGACACGTCCATGCCGCCGTAGACGAGTGCGGCCCGCACACGCGCGGCGTCGGCGCGCGGCAGTCGCTTCACCGCCTCGGGAAAGGCGACGTCCCAGGGGCCGATCGCGTCGAGCCGCGACGCGAGGCGGCCGCGGAAGTCGTCCGCGATGCGCGCGCCGATCAGGATGGCCGGCGGCGCGCTCACCGCCGGCCCCCGATCGCGGGACTTCCGCGGTCTGCCCGCGTGCCCCGCACGCGAATTCGCGCGCCCGCGTCGCTCACGCCTTGCCCGCCGCGTGGAGGGCGCGCGACAGGTCCTCGACGAGGTCGTCGGGATCCTCGAGGCCGATCGACAGCCGGATCGTGCCCTCGCCGATGCCCGCCCGCGCGAGGTCCTCCGCGGACATGCGGAAGTGCGTCGTCGAGGCAGGATGGATGACGAGCGACTTCGCGTCGCCGACGTTGGCGAGGTGCGAGAACAGGCGCAGCGACTCGATGAACCGCCGGCCCTGCTCGCGGCTCGCCCGCAAGGCCACGGTGAAGATCGCGCCGCAGCCGCGCGGGAGCAGCCGCTTGGCGAGTTCGTGGTCCGGGTGCCCGGGGAGTTCCGGATAGGCGATCGTCTCGACCATCGGGTGCTCGCGCAGGAACGCGACGATGCGGCGCGCGTTGTCGACGTGCCTCGCCATGCGCACCGGCAGCGTCTCGATCCCCTGCAGGATCTGCCATGCGGTCATCGGCGCCATGCATGCGCCGAAATCGCGGATGCCCTCGCGGCGCGCGCGCAGGAGGAACGCGGCGGTCGTCGACTCCTCGCTGAAGGTCATGTCGTGGAAACCGGCGTAGGGCTCGGTCAGCGTCGGGAACAACGCCCCCCCCGAAGCGGCCTTCGGCCGCCTCCCCCCGGGGGGCGGCGCGTCCTCGGGGCGGCCCGTCGGACGCGCTCCCCGTGCGCGACCCTCCCAGTCGAAGGTGCCGGCATCGACGAGCAGGCCGCCGACGACCACGCCGTGGCCCGACAGGAACTTGGTGGCCGAGTGGAAGACCAGGTCGGCGCCGTGGTCGAACGGGCGCATGAGCCAGGGCGTCGTGAACGTCGAGTCGACGAGGAGCGGCAGTCCGTGGTCATGTGCGAGGGCGGCCACGCGCGGCACGTCGAGCACGTCGAGGTTCGGGTTGCCGAGCGTCTCGCCGAACAGGAGCCGCGTCTCCGGCCGGATCGCCTCGCGCCAGGCGTCGAGGTCGCGCGGATCGACGAACGTCGTCGTGATCCCGAAGCGAGGCAGCGTGTAGTCGAGCAGGTTGTGCGAGCCGCCGTAGAGCGCGCGCGAAGCGACGATGTGCGCGCCCGCGCCCATCAGCGTCGCGATAGCGAGATGGAGCGCCGCCTGCCCGCTGGCAGTCGCAATCGCGCCGACGCCGCCCTCGAGCGCCGCGATGCGCTCCTCCAGCACCGCGCAGGTCGGGTTGCTGATGCGCGAATACACGTGCCCCGCGCGCTCCATGTTGAAGAGCGCCGCGGCGTGGTCGCTGTCGGGGAAGACGAACGACGTCGACTGGTAGATCGGCGTCGCGCGCGCGCCGGTCGCCGGGTCGGGCCGCGACCCGGCGTGCAGCGAGAGCGTGTCGAAGCCGTGCGTCTTGGGCTTGGGCGTGGACATGGCGGCGGGCCGGCGATCCCGCCGGTCGAGGCGCGCGTAATCTTAGCCGAATGCGGTCGGGCACCGTCGCGAACGCGGTCCAACCTGACCGGATCGTCCGCCACTTCAGCCGGACGGTGTGCTAGGCTCGCCGCCGCATCCCCCGTCGGGACGCCGCGGGCCACCGGGCAGGTCCGGTTTCGACCGAAGCGCCCCCCCACACAGGACACCTGATCATGCTCTCGCGCATTCGCCGCGCCTGCGGCGTCTCCATCGCGGCCGCCGCACTGCTCGCCACGACGACCGCCGCAGCCGAGTTCATCAATACCACGCGCATCCACCTCACGATCAAGGGCGTCGACGTCGTGAACGTGCCGGGCGGCGGGCCGAACGTGCCGGCTTCCTCGGCGGGAACGCGCGACGAGCAGGGCGTGAAGGCGACCTTCTCCGCGACCGCGAACCAGGGCGTCACCGCGAAGTCGGTGCTGTCGGGCGCGACCGCCGCGAATCTCGTGACGCGCGGCGCGTCGCTCTTCAACTTCAAGCTCACGCCGCCCGCGGGCACGAACATGAAGGGCGTCCAACTCGTGCTGCACGCGGTACTGGAGGGCCACGTCACCGACGGAGCCAGCCTGCACATGGTCGCCTCGATCGACCTCGACGGAAGCCCGGGCAGCGGCCAGGCCTCGGCGACGATCACGAGCAGCACGGTGCCGCGCGCCGAGATGGACTTCGGCGTCACGGTGTCGCCGTTCGCGGGGCCGAACGATCTGGGCGGGCGTATCCGCATCTATGTCGACGCCAACGCGGAACTCGACGGCGTCGTCGACGCTACGTACAGCGCCGAGGCCACCATGGCGCACATCACCGGGTTCCGCGTGCTGTCGCCGGCGGGCGTGCCGATGCCGGGCTTCACGATGAGCGCCGACGGGGGCGGCGCGATTCCCGAGATCGGCGGCGTTCCCGGCGCGGGCAAGGCCCCGGCGATCGAGTTCTTCCACGCCGGTCTCGGCCACTACTTCGTATCTTCGGAATCGGGCGAGATCGCGAGGCTCGACGACGGAACGTTCCCGGGCTGGTCGCGGACCGGCCAGTCGTTCAACGTCAACACCGGGCCGGGCGCCGGACTCTCGGCCGTGTGCCGCTTCTACACGGTGGCGTTCCCGCCGTCGAGTTCGCACTTCTACACGGCCAATGCCGCCGAGTGCGACGCGCTCAAGCAGAACCCGAAGTGGACCTACGAGAAGATCGCGTTCTACGTGCCCGTGCCGAGCGAACAAGGCGTGTGTCCCGCGCAGACGATCCCGGTGTTCCGGCTCTTCAACAACGGGCAAGGTGGCGCACCGAATCATCGGTACACGACCAGCACCGACGTCCGCACCGAGATGATCGGCAAGGGCTGGGCTGCGGAAGGCGTGACGATGTGCTCGCCGCAGTAGGGCCATGACCCCGGTCCGACCCACAGCGGAGAGGCTGTGGGTCGGCCTTCAGGCCGACATCAGAAGACAGAGGTCAGGCGACAGAGGACAAGTCGCGCCGGCGATTCCCGGGGCGGCGCATCGAGCGCCGGGAAGCGTCTGTCGTGGGTCGGCCTTCAGGCCGACGGGGTGTGCCGGCTCGAGACGCAGGGCGTCGGGCTGAAGCCCGACCCACAGTGCTGAAGCCCGACCCAAAGCGGAGATGCCGTGGGTCGGCCTTCAGGCCGACGGGGTGTGCCGGCTCGAAACAAGGGGCGTCGGGCTGAAGCCCGACCCACAGCGCTGAATCCCGACCCACAAAGCGGAAGCCCGACCCCAAGCGGAGATGCCGTGGGTCGGCCTTCAGGCCGACGGGGTGTGCCGGCTCGAGACGCAGGGCGTCGGGCTGAAGCCCGACCCACAGTGCTGGATCCCGACCCACGAGTACCTGCCGCCAGGCGTGGATTTCCACGTGAGCGTACAATCGTTCGATGGAACGTCCGCCCACTCCGCCGGGCGCCGCGAATGCGCCGCGACACGGCCGCGGCGCGACGATCGACCCGGGTAACCGGTTCCGCGACCGCACCCGCGAGCCGGTCGACGACGGCTGGGCGCCGCCGCCGCCAGAACCCGGCGACGAGGCCCCTTCGCGGCAGATCCGCACAACCGTGACGATCCAGCCCGCGCGCTCGATCCTCGCGCGGAACGACTCGCCGGACATCCCGTTCACCCAGTCGATCAATCCCTACCAGGGCTGCGAGCACGGCTGCATCTACTGCTACGCGCGTCCGTCGCACGCCTACCTCGACCACTCGCCCGGCCTCGATTTCGAGACGAAGCTCTACGCGAAGCCGGACGCCGCGCGGCTGCTGCGCGAAGCGCTCGCGCGACCGGGCTACGCCTGCGAGCCGATCGCGCTCGGCACCAACACCGATCCCTACCAGCCGATCGAGCGCGAGTGGAGAATCACCCGCTCGGTGATCGAGGTGCTGGTCGAGACGCGCCACCCGTTCTCGATCGTGACCAAGAACGCGCTCGTCGTGCGTGACCTCGACCTCATCGCGCCGATGGCGGCGCAGGGGCTCGCGCGCGTCTATCTCTCGATCACGTCGCTCGACGGAACGCTCGCGCGGACGCTCGAGCCGCGCGCCAGTGCGCCGATGCGCCGCTTCGAGGCGCTGCGCGAGCTGTCGGCCGCCGGCGTCCCGACCGGCGTGATGGTCGCGCCGGTGATCCCGCAGCTCACCGACCGCGACCTCGAGGCGATCCTGGAAGCGGCCGCTCACGCCGGTGCGCGGCAGGCCGGCTGGATCATGCTTCGGCTGCCGCGCGAGGTCGCGCCGCTCTTTCGCGCGTGGCTCGCGGCGCACGTCCCCGACCGCGCCGAACACGTGATGAGCCTCGTCCGGGACATCCGCGGCGGGCGCGACTACGACGCCCGCTTCGGCACGCGCATGAAGGGCGAAGGCCGCTACGCGGAGCTGATCGCGCGGCGCTTCGAACTCGCGTGCCGCCGCCTGGGCCTCGGCGCCGGCCGCGACCGCTCGCCGCTCGATTGCTCGCAGTTCACGCCGCCCGCGCGCGACGGCGGCCGCCAGGCGTCGCTGTTCTGACCGAGATTGCGCGCCGCGGTCCGTCCGCGCCAGCCGAACGGTATGATCGACGGCAATCGATGAACGCGGGGCGCCACGATGGCCTGCCTCGGACGACTCCGATGAAGCTCGCGATCCTCCCGGTCACGCCTTACCAGCAGAACTGTTCGCTCGTCGTGTGCGCGCGGACGCAGCGCGCCGCGCTCGTCGACCCGGGCGGCGAGGTCGATCGCCTGCTCGCCGCGGTCGCGAAGAGCGGCGCGACGCTCGAGAAGGTGCTCGTCACGCACGGCCACGTCGACCACTGCGGCGGCGCCGCCGAGGTCGCCGAGCGCGCCGGCGTGCCGATCGAGGGGCCGCACCGCGAGGACGCGTTCTGGATCGACCGTCTCGACGAACAGGGCGCGAACTTCGGGGTTCCCGGCGCGCGCTCGTTCACGCCCGACCGCTGGCTCGAGCAGGGCGAGGTCGCGACGGTCGGCGAGCTCGCGTTCGACGTCCTGCACTGTCCCGGCCACACGCCCGGCCACGTCGTGTTCGCGTCGCGCGACCACGGCATCGCGTTCGTCGGCGACGTGCTCTTCGCCGGTTCGATCGGGCGCACCGACTTCCCGCGCGGCCACTTCCACACGCTGATCCGCTCGATCACCACGCGGCTGTGGCCGCCCGGCGACGACGTCCGCCTCGTTCCCGGGCACGGACCGATGTCGACCTTCGGCGACGAGCGCCGAAGCAATCCGTTCGTCGGCGACGACGTGCTCGATCGCTCGCGCGGCCGAGCGGTGGCCGAGCGCGGCTGAGCGCCGTTTCGCCGACCTCCGGCCGATCGACTCGAGACCGCCATGGCCGACATGCTCGTCAACCTGCGCGAACTGCCGCCGCTCGAGCCCGCGCTCGCGCACGCGGCCGAGCGCGGCGTCACGGTGCGGCGCGCGCTCGCTCCCGAGAAGCCCGTCGTGCTCGACTGGGTGCGCGCGCATTTCGCACCCTGGACCGCGGAGGTCGAAGTGACCTTCGCGCGCCTGCCCATCGCGTGCTTCGTCGCGGTGCGCGGACAGGAGATTCTCGGATTCGCCTGCCACGACGCGATCGCGCCGGACTTCTTCGGGCCGACCGGCGTCATCGAAGCCGCCCGCGGCGAGGGCCTGGGGCGCGCGCTCGCGCTCGCGGCGATGCATGCGCTCGCGGCACAGGGCTACGTCTACGGCATCGTCGGCGGCGTCGGCCCGGCGGCGTTCTACGAGAAGCTGTTCGGTGCGATCGCGATTCCCGGATCGACGCCGGGACTCTACGCGGGGATGCTGCGCGGGGCGACGGGCTGAAGCTGAGACCGTCGGGCTGAAGCCCGACCCACCGCCCCTCCCGTGGGTCGGCCTTCAGGCCGA
>DAOMBL010000133.1:0-8223 GCA_035427325.1 Casimicrobiaceae bacterium | reverse complement strand
GGCTGAAGCCCAAGCTGTCGGGCTGAAGCCCGATCCACATGGCGCGGTCTACCGGCCCGGCGTTCTCGGAATGACCTCCTCGATCGCGTCGACGAGATCGCGGGTCTGCTGCTCGGGCGAGAAGTCGCGGTGCGCCATCGCGAACGCGCGGGCGGCAGCGCGTGCCGGGCCGTCCGCGACCAGCTCGCCGGCGATCGCGCGGAAATCGACCGGTGCGGGGCGCGCGCCGGCGTTGATGCACGCGCCGGTGCGCTCGACGCTGCGCGCAATCAGGAACTGTTCGTTCTGGGTCGGGAGGAGCATGCACGGCACGCCGGCGAGGAGCGCCTGCACCATCGTCGCGCCGCCGGCATGGCAGACGCACAGCGCCGCGCCGTCGAACGCCTTCGCGAGGTCGACCGGGCCCCGCGCGTAACGGATCGACGGATGGCGCACCGGCGGCGGCTTGCCGGTGGCGACGTCGGGCAGGTAGCACAGCGTGCGGCAACCGGCCGCGGCGAGCGCCTCGAGCACGGCCGGGTGTTCGGTGAACCCGCTCTTGATGTAGGCGAACGCGCGCGGTCCGTCCCCCGGGGGAAAGTCGGGCTCCACGCCCGAGCCGGGAAGGTAATTCGGTCCGTACCAGCGTTCGCCCGCGGCGAGGTGCTTGCGCTGGTAGTGGTCGAACTCGGGCCACGCGCAGAGGAGCGCGCGGTCGCCGCGGAAGAGGTCGCAGGCGCGCTCGAAAGGGGGTGCCTGGTGTCGCCGAAGCACTTCGTTCACCGTACGGAGCACGGTGGCCTCGCTCTCCTGCAGACGCTTCGCCGGCGCTGGCGCCCAGTCCCGGATGTCCGGGAGCGGCGCGTCCGCCGGCGGAATCCAGAAGCCGGGGCCGACCGCGACCACGGGAATGCCCATCATGCGCGCCGCGACCGTCGCGGTGGGCGCGTAGTCGGTCACCACGAGGTCCGCGGCGGTGACTCTCATCAGGTCGCGCCAACCGAGGACGAGCGCTTCGAGCGAGTTCGCGTCCATGTAGACGTAGCCCATCAGGATCTCCGCGAGACTCGCGGGAATCTGCGGGGCGCCGACCATCCGGTGGATCCAGGCCGGCGTCTGGAGCCGCGGGCAGGACAGGTCCGCGAGCAGCTTGCGCGGATGGACGAGATCGCGCAGCGCCATCGAAGGCCGGTGCCCGCGACGCTCCAGTTCGACGACGAGCGGCTTCAGGCGACCGGCGTGACCGAGTCCGGCGCCCATTTCCCATCCCAGCAGTACGTTGGCCATGTGATCTTCGTTCCCGGAACGCACGCGAGGCTATCACGCCCGCGAATCGCACCGGTGCGGGCGACGATCGACCGGTGGCGCCGCAGGCCGGGGTCGTGCGACGATCCGACCGCGATGCCGACAGGTTTGGGCTCGCAGCATCTCCGCGATCGCCTCGGCGCCCGAGCCGACAGCCCGTCGCCGCGCCGGCCGCCGTCGATCAGTCGTCGGAGGCGCCGCCCCTGGCGCGATCCTTCCGCCAGAGGACATCCGCCCGGCCGTCGTGGACGTTCTGCGCACGCGCGATGACGAACAGCAGGTCGGACAGGCGATTCAGATAGCGGCGCGCGGGCTCGGAGACGGCCTCCGTCCGACCGAGGTGCACCAGCGCGCGCTCCGCGCGCCGGCACACGGTGCGCGCAACGTGCGCGATCGCGGCGGCGCGCGTGCCGCCGGGCAGCACGAACTCCTTCAGCGGCGCGAGCGGCGCGTTGAACCGCTCGACGCACGCCTCGAGGCGTTCGACGTGCGCGTCGGCGACGGCGACATACCCGGGGATCGACAGTTCGCCCCCCAGGTCGAATAGATCGTGCTGCACGTCGACGAGGCACGACGCGATGTCCGCCGGCGGGCCTTCGGTCAGCAGGAGGCCGATGAACGAGTTGAGCTCGTCGACCGCGCCGATCGCCTCGATGCGCCCGGCGTCCTTGGAGACACGGCTGCCGTCGCCCAGCCCCGTGGTGCCGGCATCGCCGGTGCGCGTGACGATCTTCGAGAGTCGGTGTCCCATGGTGTGCCGGTGTCGGTGGGTGACGGTGCCGGACGGAGCGAGCGATGCCCGGCGGTCGACATTGTGCCCCCGGCGCATGCCGTCGTGCGGCGTCGATCCTGCTAGCATAAGGGCTGTCGCCGCCGACCGGACGACCTGCCCCCATGACGCACCCGTACGCCCGCGGGCTCGACCGCCAGCCCGCCAACCACGCGCCGCTGACGCCGCTCTCGCTGATCGTGCGCACCGCCGAGGTGTGGCCCGATCATCCGTCGATCGTCCACGGCGCGAGACGCTCCACCTGGGGCGAGACCTACGCCCGCTGCCGGCGACTGGCCTCCGCGCTGGCGCAGCGCGGCATCGGTCCGGGCGATACGGTCGCCGCGATGCTCGCCAACACGCCGGAGATGGTCGAGGTGCACTTCGGCGTGCCGATGACGGGCGCGGTCCTGAACACGCTGAACACCCGGCTCGATGCCGAAGCGCTCGCGTTCATGCTCGGCCACGGCGAGGCGAAGGTGCTCGTGACCGACACCGAGTTCGCGCCCGTCATCCGCAAGGCGCTCGCGCAGGCGAGCGTCAGGCCGCTCGTGATCGACGTCGCGGACCCCGAGGGACCCAACGCGTCCGATCCCTCCGCGCGGCTGGGCGCGGTCGAATACGAGGCGTTCCTCGCGGGCGGCGATCCGTCGTTCGCGTGGAAGCCGCCCGCCGACGAGTGGGACGCGATCTCGCTCAACTACACGTCCGGCACGACCGGCAATCCGAAGGGTGTCGTCTATCACCACCGCGGCGCGCTGCTCAACGCGATCTCCAACATCGTCGACTGGGGGATGCCGCGGCACTCGGTCTACCTGTGGACGTTGCCGATGTTCCACTGCAACGGCTGGTGCTTCCCGTGGACGATGGCGGCGAACGCGGGCACCAACGTCTGCCTGCGCCGCGTCGAGGCGAAGGCGATGCTCGATGCGATCCGCGACCATCGCGTGACCCACTACTGCGGTGCGCCGATCGTCCACTCGATGCTGGTCAACGCGCCCGACGAGATGCGTCGCGGCATCGAGCACCGCGTTTCGGGGCTCGTCGCCGCGGCGGCGCCCCCGGCCGCGATGATCGAGGGGATGGAGCGCATCGGCTTCGACCTCACGCATGTCTACGGACTGACCGAGACCTACGGGCCCGCGTCGGTATGCGCGAAGCACGCGGCGTGGTCGGATCTCGACATCGGGGCGCGCACCGAGCGCAACGGCCGGCAGGGCGTGCGTTACACGCTCGAGGAGGGCATGACGGTCATGGACCCGGAGACGATGACCGAGGTCCCGCGCGACGGCGAGACGATGGGCGAGATCATGTTCCGCGGCAACATCACGATGAAGGGTTATCTCAAGAATCCCAAGGCCACCGCCGAGGCGTTCGCGGGCGGCTGGTTCCACTCGGGCGACCTCGCCGTGCTGCAGCCCGACGGCTACGTGAAGATCAAGGACCGCAGCAAGGACGTGATCATTTCGGGCGGGGAGAACATCAGCTCGCTCGAGGTCGAGGACGTGCTCTACCGGCATCCGGCGGTGCTCGCGGCCGCCGTCGTCGCGCAGCCCGACCCGAAATGGGGCGAGACGCCGCGCGCGTACGTCGAACTGAAGCCCGGCACCGTGGTGACGTCCGAGGAGCTGAACGCCCACTGCCGCAAGCACCTGGCCGGATTCAAGGTGCCGAAAGGCTACGAGTTCTGCGAGCTGCCGAAGACCTCGACCGGCAAGATCCAGAAGTTCATGCTTCGGGAACGGGCGAAGTCCAGCTCCGCGATCGAGTGACATCGTCCCCGATGCATACTGGGCGAGGCGTCCCCGGGGGGCACGGCGCAGCGGTCGCGGCTTCGGCGCGGACCGTCGTCCGCCGCGCCACGTCGAACCGCCGTTGCCGACGATGGAGGTGCATATGAACGAACGCGCGCGTCCCGAGACGGTGGCGGAGCCGCCGGTGCTGCTGTCCGTCGAAGCCGGCGTTGCCCGGCTCACGATGAACCGGCCGAGACAGTACAACGCGATCTCGCGCGGCATGCTCGACGCGATGCTGTCGGCGCTCGAGGGGATCGCCCGCGATCGCGCGATCCGGGCCGTCGTCGTCGCGGGCAACGGCCCGGCGTTCTCCGGCGGCCACGACCTGAAGGAGATGATGGCCTGCCGCACCGAGGAGTTCATCGGCGGCCTGTTCGACGCGTGCAGCCGCGTCATGCTCGCGATGGCCGCGCTTCCGCAGCCGGTGGTCGCGCGCGTGCACGGCACCGCGACCGCCGCGGGTTGCCAGCTCGTCGCCGCCTGCGATCTCGCGGTCGCGACGAGCGATGCGCGGTTCGCGACCTCGGGGATCAACTTCGGACTCTTCTGCGCGACGCCCGGCGTCCCGCTGTCGCGCAACGTCGCGCGCAAGCGCGCGTTCGAGATGCTGTTCACCGGCGAGTTCATCGACGCGTCGACCGCGCTCGACTGGGGTCTCGTCAATCGCGTCGCGCCGCCCGATCGGCTCGACGCGGAACTCGCGAAGCTCGTCGCGGCCATGACCGCGAAGCCGCGCGACGTGATCGCCGCCGGCAAGGCGCTGTTCTACGCCCAGCTCGAGGCGCGCCTCGCGGAAGCCTACGGCCTCGCGAGCCGGGCGATCACCCGCAACATGCTCGGGCCGGACGCCGGCGAGGGCGTGGGCGCCTTCCTGGAGAAGCGCAAGCCGCGCTGGGACGACGCCACGGGGTAGCCGCGCGCGGCGTCCGTTCGTCCGACTGCCCCGATTCGTCGCCGCCGTTCCGACGGGCGGCTTCGGTGCGCACTCGCTGAACGCGTTCCGCGGTGTGCGCGTGCGCCGTGGGGTTCCGCAGGGCTTCGCTAGATCGGCAGCCGGTCGCGCAGCCGGTAGTAGCGCACCGCCGGGGCGAGGAACCACGGATTGCCGCCGTAGAAGGGACGCGTGGCGAAGGGCAGGCCGTCGAACGCGGTCCGGCCCTCGGCGAGGCCTAGCACCTGCTGGCCCACGCGCATGCCGAGGTAGCTCGCCATGCCCACGCCCGACCCGCAGTAGCCCGCCGCGAAGCGGATGCCCTCGTGGACGCCGACGTGCGCCAGTTCGTCGAACGTGTACGCGACGAAGCCGCACCACGAATGCGAGATGCCGACGCCGGCGAGCGCCGGGAAGATCTTCACGAGGTCCGCGCGCAGCAGCGGGCCGCTCACTTCGGGGTCGGTCTCGCGTACCGATACCCGCCCGCCGAAGAGGACGCGGCGGCGGTCGGGCGACAGCCGGTAGTAGAACACGACCTTTCGCGTGTCGCTCACGATGCGGTTGCGCGGGATGAGCTTCGAGGCGAGCGCCTCCGGCAGCGGTTCGGTCGCGATCATGTAGCTGCCGATCGGGATCAGGCGGCGACGCAGCCACGGGAGCAGCGCGCCCGAGTAGCCGTTGGTCGCGACGACGACCTCCCGCGCGCGCGTGGTGCCGCCTGCCGCACGCACGCGGAACCGATTGCCGTCCCGCTCGATCGCGGTGACCGGGGAGCGCGCCGCGATCTGCGCGCGCGCTGCGGTGACGCGCTCGAGCAGTCCCTGGTGGTAGCGTGCGGGATCGATCGACGCGTGCGCTTCATAGACGACGCCTCCGTGGTAGGCGTCGGTGTCGATCTCGGCGTGCTGCTCGGAACGGGGCACGACGTGGACGGGAACCTCGAGTCCGCGGGGCTGGCGCGCCGCGATGCGGGCGAGCGCCTCGAACTGCGCGGGATTGTGCGCGGCGTGGAAACGGCCCACCACGCCGAAGTCGCACTCGATCCGCTCCGAACGCACGAAGTCACCGACGAACGCGAGCGAGCGCTGCCCTTCCTTCAGGAGTTCGAAGGCACGCTCCTTTCCGTGCCGTCTCGCCAGCGCGGCGAAGGACGGCTTGACGCTGGTGGAGATCTGGCCGCCGTTGCGGGTGCTGCAGCCGAATCCGGCGTCCTCCGCGTCGAAGACGACGGTGTGGCGGCCCGCGCGCGCGGTCACGAGCGCCGCGTGGAGGCCCGTGTACCCGGAACCCACGATCGCGACGTCGCACTCGGAAGGAATCGTCGCGGCCGGCAGGGCGGGGCGCGGCACGCGTTCCCACCACCATGGCGTGCATTCGGTCCGGGCGAGTGCGGTCTCGGCGGTCATGCGGCATCCTCGAGGACGAGATCGGCGGCGCGCTCCGCCACCATCAGCACCGGGGCGTGGGTGTTGCCCGAGGTGATGGCAGGGAAGATCGAGGCATCCACGACGCGCAGGCCCGCGATCCCGTGCACGCGCAGCCTGGCGTCGACGACGGACGTGCGCGGATCCGGGCCCATGCGGCAGGTGCCGACCGGGTGGAACACGGTCGACGCGCGTTGGCGGATGTCGTCGCGCAGCGCGCGGTCGTCATCGTCGCGCACGCGCGGTCCCGGGACCAACTCCTCCGCGATGACGGCGGCGAGCGAGGGAGCGGCGGCGAGCCGTCGCAGCAGGCGTGCTCCGGCGGCGAGTTCGTCGAGATCCCGCGGCGCCTCGAGCGAATGCGGGTCGATCTTCGGCGGAGCGAACGGATCGCGCGACGCGATGTCGACGCGCCCCCGGCTGGCCGGCCGGCAGGGCTGCGCGGACAGCAGGAATCCCGGATGGGGATCGGGGAGCATCAGCGCGCGCTTGCCCGGCGTCGGGCGGGTGTAGGAGAGCGGCGAGAAGTAGAGCTGGACATCGGGCCGGTCGAGTTCGCCGCGCGTACGGACGAACCCCCCCGCCTGATTCACCGACATCGCGAGGGGACCGTCGCGGTGGACCAGGTAATGCAGGCCCGCGCGGAGCCGGCCCGGCCACGGCCGCAGGACTTCGTTGAGCGACGGGACGCTCGCGCGAAAGACGTAGTCGATGCACAGGTGGTCCTGCAGGTATCCGCCGGCCGCGGGCAGGTCGTGCACCAGCGGTACGCCGAGCGACCGGAGCAGCGGCGCCGGTCCTATGCCCGAAAGCTGCAGCAACTGCGGCGAGTTGATCGCGCCCGAGCAGACGAGGATCTCGCGCGACGCGCGTGCCCGGCGGCTCTCCCCGCCCAACCGATAGGCGACCCATCGCGCCCGCGTGCCGTCGAATCCGATCGCGGTCGCCTGCGCATCGGTGACGACCGCGAGGTTGGGGCGCTGGCGCGCGGGGGCGAGGTAGGCGGTCGCCGACGACACCCGGCGCCCGCCGCGCACGGCGATCTCGTAGAGCCCGACGCCTTCGTGCTGCCCGTCGTTGAAACCGTCGTGCCGCGACCATCCGAGTTCGGCGCCCGCGCGCAGGAACGCGCCGCACAGCGGGTGCGCCTGCGACCGGATGTCGCTCACCGCGAATGGCCCCCCCGAGCCGCGCCATTCGGATGCGCCGTGCGGAGCGTCCTCCAGCCTGCGGAAGTACGGAAGCACGTCGCGCCATGCCCATCCGGGATTGCCTTGCGCTGCCCACCCGTCGTAGTCGTCGGGATGTCCGCGGACGTAGACCATCGCGTTGATCGATCCGGATCCGCCCAGCACCCGGCCGCGCGGCCAGTAGCCGCGGCGGCCGGCCAGGCTCGCCTCCGGCTCCGTGAGGTAGCGCCAGTTGACGCGCTCGTCGTGGAAACACTTGCCGTAGCCGATCGGCATGCGGATGAAGAAGCGATCGTCGCTGCCGCCCGCCTCGAGCAGGAGCACGCGATGCCTGCCGTCGTCGGTCAGGCGGCGGGCGAGCACGCAGCCGGCCGTGCCGCCGCCGACGATCACGTAGTCGAACTCCGTCACCGGCAGGGAGCGTCGCGTCGCGCCATGGGGGGCAAGCCTGCCACGGCGCGCGGGAGGTTCGTCAGGTCCATTCTCGTTCGCGTCGCGGGCCACTTGCAGCCGCGCGCGAGCGCGCCCAGCACCTCCGCCAGCGTGTCGACGCCGGCCTCGATCTCGGGCGGACGCACGCCGCCGAAGCCGAGGACGAGGCCGCGCGCGGGCACGCGGGCGAGCGCGAACCGGTCGATCGTCGATACCGTGACGCCCCGCGCGAGCGCGGCCTGGGCCGCCGCGCGCTCGGGAATGCGCTCGCGCAGGTGTCCGATCGTGTGCAGGCCCGACTGGCCGCGCGCGACCTCCAGGAGCCCGCGCAGGCGCCGCCCGGCCGCGTCGCACAGCGCGTCGTGGCGCTCCGCGTAGATCCGGCGCATGCGCC
>DAOMBL010000132.1:0-8280 GCA_035427325.1 Casimicrobiaceae bacterium | reverse complement strand
GCGTCGGCCTGAAGGCCGACCCACAAGGCCGACCCACAAGGCCGACCCACGACCCTCCGCCTTGGATCAGGCTGCTGCCCGACCGAGGCACGCCTTGGCTCGACGGCGGGGTTGGGCTAATACCAGTAGGGGGTACTTGACGGATACCCATACCAGGTATACACTGAACTGATGGATACCGCCGCCGTTGAACGTCCCGCGGCTGCAACGGGCCGTCCGTCCGTTGCGAACCGCGACCGCGTGGACCTCGCACTCGAAGGCATGACCTGCGCTGCCTGTGCGACGCGCATCGAGAAGGTGCTGAACCGACTTCCCGAGACGCAGGCGGCGGTCAACTTCGCGACCGAGTCGGCGCAGGTGCGGTTCGATCCCGTCTCGACACCGGTCGAGGCGCTCCTCGCGGCGGTCGAGCGCGCGGGCTACAAGGCGCGCGTCAAGGCGGACGCGCAGAAGGAGCGCGCGGAGGAACAGGCCCGCAGGGCCTCCGCGTACCGTTCGCTGCGGCGCGAGTTCGTCATCGCCGCGTTGCTCACGCTCCCGCTGGTGGCGCAGATGATCCCCGCGTTCCTGGGGCAGGAGCCGCTGACCTGGTTCGGTCCGGGTGCGCACCACGACGTGCTGCCGCGCTGGCTCCAGTTCGCGCTCGCGACGCCGGTGCAGTTCTGGATCGGGCGGCGCTTCTACATCGGCGCGTACCACGCGCTGCGCGGCGGCGGCGCGAACATGGACGTGCTGGTGGCGCTGGGCACCTCGATGGCGTGGGGATTGTCCGCCGTCGTGACCGTGATGGGCCTCCACCAGCACGTGTACTTCGAGGCCGGTGCCGCGGTCATCACGCTGGTGCTGCTCGGCAAGCTGCTCGAGGCGCGCGCCAGGGCCGGAACGTCGGCCGCACTCGAAGGGCTCGTCCGCCTGCAGCCGAACACGGCGCGCGTCGAGCGTGCGGGAACGCTCGTCGAGGTCCCGCTGGCGGAAGTCCACGCGGGCGATCGTATCGTCGTGCGCGCGGGCGACTCCGTGCCGGTCGACGGCACGGTCGTCTCGGGTGCCTCGGCCGTCGACGAGAGCATGCTGACCGGCGAGAGCCGCGCGGTCGCGAAGTCGCCCGGCGACGTCATCCACGCGGGCACCGTCAATCAGGATGGCATGCTGGTGGCGGTCGCGACCGGCGTCGGCGAGACGACGCTGCTCGCGGGCATCGTGCGCCTGGTCGCGGAGGCGCAGGGCAGCAAGGCGCCGATCCAGCGGCTCGCCGACCGGATCTCGGGCGTGTTCGTGCCGATCGTGGTCGCGATCGCGGTCGTGACCTTCGTCGCGACGACCCTCGTGACGGGCGATGCGTCGCGCGCGCTGATCCACGCCGTCGCCGTCCTCGTGATCGCCTGTCCCTGCGCACTCGGGCTCGCGACGCCCACCGCCGTCATCGTGGGTACCGGGCGCGCGGCGCAGAACGGCATCCTGATCCGCAATGCTGCCGCACTCGAGCACGCGGGCCGGCTGACGAGCCTCGTCGTCGACAAGACCGGAACGCTCACCGAGGGCCGCCCCGCCGTCACGGGCGTGATCGAGATCGAAGCGGGTGCGCGGGAACGTGCGCTCGCCATCGCAGCGGCGCTCGAGCAGGGATCGACGCACCCGCTCGCGCAGGCGGTCCTCGCGTTGGCGACGGCGGAGGGCGCTGCGCCGCTCGCGATCGAGGCGTACCGTTCGGTGCCGGGGAAGGGCGCGGAGGCGCGCGTTGCCGGCGGCGGCGAGACCGTGCGCGTCGGCGCGCCCGGCTGGCTCGCTTCGGAAGGCGTGGCCGTCGCGGGCGATGCCATCGAAACGGTCGCCCGCGACGGGCACACGATCGTCGCGGTGGGCGAGGGACCGCGGCTGCTCGCGGTGATCGCCCTCGCGGACCGGATTCGCCCGACGTCCGCCGAGGCGATCGCGAGGCTGCGCAAGGCCGGCATCGACGTCACGATGCTGACCGGCGACCACGAAGCGACGGCTGCGGCGGTCGCGAAGGCGGTGGGCATCGAGCACTGGCGCGCCGGCGTGCTGCCCGCGGGCAAGCTCGAGGCGATTCGCGCGGCGAAGGGGGCGGGAGCGGTGACCGGCATGGTCGGCGATGGCGTCAACGACGCGCCGGCGCTCGCGGAGGCGGACGTGAGCTTCGCGATGGGCGCGGGTTCGGGCATCGCGATCGAAAGCGCCGACATCACGCTCGTGCGCGACGACCTCTCCGCGGTCGCCGACGCGATCCTGCTGTCGCGCGCGACGCTCGCGAAGATCCGGCAGAACCTGTTCTTCGCGTTCGCCTACAACGTGCTCGGGATCCCGCTCGCGGCGATCGGGGCGCTCAGTCCGATGATCGCGGGCGCGGCGATGGCCGCGTCGTCGGTCTCGGTCGTGGGCAACGCGCTGCTGCTCAAGCGCTGGCGCGCGGGCGCGCCGGCTTCGACGAAGTGAAAGGAGAAGACGATGGAAACGGTGACCCTGAAGGTGAACGGCATGACCTGCGGCGGTTGCGTCGGCAGCGTGACCCGGGTGCTGAAGGCGCTGCCCGGCGTGGATGCGGTCGACGTGCAACTCGCGCCCGGCCAGGCGACGATCCGCTACGACGCCGCGAAGGTGGCGGTGCCGAAGCTCAGGGCCGCGATCGAGGACGCAGGCTATGACGTCGCGGCGTAAGCCGGTCTCCGCGCACGCCGGCCACGCGCATCCGAAGACGCCTCGCGGCGACGCACGTCGTGCGCTGCTCGGGAAGCGCATCGCGCGCATCGAGGGCCAGGTTCGCGGCATCGCCCGGATGCTCGACGAGGACCGCTACTGCGTCGACATCCTGACGCAGGTCTCGGCCGTGCGCTCGGCGCTCGATGCGCTCGGGCTCGAACTGCTCGAGCACCACCTCCACGGGTGCGTGACCGACGCGGTGAGATCGGGCAAGGGCGACCCGGCGATCGACGAGGCGTTGCACGTCATCCGGCGCTTCGTCGGATGACCCGGGCCGCCGGGCAGGTCGCACGCCGGGCGGGGAAGACGCGCCGGCACGAGCAGCGGCGGGTCGCCGGAGTGGGATAATCGCGCCCGGCGGGGTGTGGCGCAGCCCGGTAGCGCGCTTGCTTTGGGAGCAAGATGTCGGAGGTTCGAATCCTCTCACCCCGACCACATCGAACCGATGGGTGGCGTGCCGCAGCCCTCCGACGGCTGCAGGGCGCGTCGTGCTACACTGCGCGCCTCGCAGCATCGGACCGGCGCGTCGAGTTCCGGCCCCAACCGACCGGCACGGCGCCCGTAGCTCATTCGGATAGAGCACCGGCCTTCTAAGCCGGGGGTAACAGGTTCGAGTCCTGTCGGGCGCGCCACTTCGGGCAAGGCGGCGCGCGGCGTCCGCCGCGACGGTGGACTCGGAATTGGTTTCGACGGTGGCTGTAGCTCAGCGGTAGAGTCCCGGATTGTGATTCCGGTTGTCGTGGGTTCGAATCCCATCAGCCACCCCATCCTTCCTCGCGGTCGGCGAGGTCGCCTCACACACCTGTTCGTTCATTGCGGCGAGCCTCCGGCTTCGCGTCGGTGCCGCCTGCCGCGTCGTTCCGGGGAGGTCGTCGTGATCGAGGATCGCCGCTGGTTCGTCCGCGTGCTCGCGATCATCGCGATCGCGGCCGCGACCGTCGGTTGCGCCACGCAACCGACGGCGCAGTCGCCGCGCAACGTCATCGTCATGTACGCCGACGGCGTTGCCGCCACGCAGATCGAATTCGGGCGCTATTCGAGCCAGGCACTCAGGAACCAGTCCTACGCCGTCACCGACATCGTGCTGAAGCAGGGCACGATCGGCCTGCTGTCGACCCACCCCTCCGAAGCGTTCGCGACGGACTCGGCCGCGACCGCGTCGGCGATGTCGACCGGCGTGAAGACCACGATCGGCGCGATCGGCGTCGGCCCGGACGGAAAGCCGGTCCGCACCGCCGCCCAGGCCGCCAGGGCGGGTGGACGACGCTTCGGGCTCGTCACGACCTCGGAGATCTGGGACGCCTCGCCGGCGGCATTCTCCGTGCACGCGAAGAGCCGCGGCGAAGGCGCTTCGATCGTCGACCAGTACCTGGCACTCGAACCCGACGTGCTGCTCGGCGGCGGCGCCGCCATGTTCCTGCCGAAACCCGGCGGCAAGCGCGGCGATGGCAAGGATGTGATCGCGGGATTCCGCGCGAAAGGCTACACGGTGGCGCGCAATTCGGCCGAGTTGCGCGCTGCCGGTACGGGCCGACTGCTCGGCCTCTTCTCCGGCGAGGCGCTCGACCACACGATCGACCGCGCAGGCACCGACGAGCCGACGCTCGCCGAGATGACCGAAGCGGCGTTGCGCGTGCTCGCCGCGCCCGGATCGCCGGGATTCTTCCTGTTCGTCGAGAACGAGAGCACCGACACGCTCGGGCACCGCAACGACGCCGCCGGGCTCATGCGCGAGATGTGGGCGTTCGACGATGCGGTCAAGGTCGCGCTCGAGTTCCAGCGGCGCTCGCCCGACACGCTCGTGATCGTCACCGGCGACCACGAGACGGGCGCTCTCTCGGCCACCTACGCGCTCAAGGACCTGGGCTCGACGTCGAGCAGGAACCGCTTCTACGCGTCGAGCGCCGGGCTCGAGATGCTGATGAAGGTCAGGATCTCGCTCGACAAGGCGGCTGAGAGGCTCGGCAAGAAGCCCGACGCCGCGACGCTCGACAGGCTCGTCGCGGAGGATTTCCCCGGATTCAGGCTCGACGACGACCTTCGCAGCGCGATCCTCGAGCAGCGGGTGCTGGAGCGCAACTTCAGCTACCCGACGCAGAACGCCCTCGGCCGCATGGTGTCGCGGCAGACCGGCATCTACTGGGGAACGTCCGGACACAGCACCGAGCCGGTCGTCGTCGGCGCCGTCGGACCCGGTGCGGAGCGGTTCAGGGGTTACATGGACAATGCCGACTTCGGGCGCATCCTGCAGGGCGTGCTGGAGCGGCCGTAGCCATCGCGTCGCCGGACCGGCGGGAGGAGGCGGCCGACGCGTTCGGGCGGTGGCCGCTAGTCGGCGAACGCCAGGTTCTTCCAGTCGCGCCACTGCCTCGGATAGCGGAACACGTACACCTCGAGGCGTGCGCCGAATGCGTGCGTCGCCGCCCGCAATGCTTCGTCCGCATCCCCTTCGTGCGCGACGGGAATCCGGGGTTCGACGATCACGCGCAGGTGGCCGTCGTCCCCGCGGACCGTGAACACCGGGAGCAGCGCGGCGCCCGTCGACCTGGCGAGACGGGGGGCGCCGACCGCGAGGTCGAGCGTTCCGCCGAGCACCTCGATGCGCGCGATGCGCCGGCCTTCCCACGCGCCTGCCGTGATCGACACGATGCCGTTCGTCTCGAGCACGCGCTGCGCGGCGAGGCTCGCCGCATTCGGCCGCTCCCGGTCGATGACGATGCGCCCCGCGAGGTGCGCGATTTCGGCGCGCACGCGGATGCGGTTCACCGTCGCGATGCCGATGCGGGATTTCGAGAATCCGTGCTCGGGGCGGCTCACGTGCCATGCGCGATGGCCGGCTTCGGCGAGCGCCTTCTTGGTCGCGAGCGCATTGAAGCAGAAGTGCGCGACCCACAGCACCGCGCCGCGCCCTTCGGCGAGCGCGGTGTCGAGATGCTCCTTCCCGTCGAGCGCGAGCGGTGCCCGCCAGCCGCCGGGCGCGACCTCGCGCAGGATCTGCAGGTGATGCTCGCTGCGGCCGGCGGCCGACTCGAGCGCGAATGCGCGCGCGTCGAACGACGGGTCGCGCGCGCCCAGCACACGCGCCGCGGTTCGCGCGACAGGGACCGGGTCGAAGAAGCGCAGCGCGGCCTTGGCGGATTCGAGTCGCCGGCAGGCGCGTGCCCACCGGCGCTCGGGAAGCCCGAGCGCCATCGCCCACAGCACGGGCAACTCGGCGGCGAACGCGAGGTCCGCGCGTGCGATCCAGGGGCGAGGGGACCGCGGGCCTTCGCGCCGCAGGAGAGGGAGGGGCAATGGCGTGGGGGGTGACCGGGCCGGCGTATTATCGATCACCCGCCCGCCGCGCTCCGGATCGTGTCGACCGAGATCACGTTCGTCCTGACGAGCTGCGGCCGCTTCGACCTGCTGGCCGAGACGATGCGGAGCTTTCTCGCATGCAACACGGCGCCGATCGCCCGCTACGTCGTGATCGAGGACTCGGGCGACGCCTCGGTGCGCGATGTCGTCGCCGGCCTCGGCGTCGACGTGGACCTGATCGTGAACGAGACGCGGCTCGGGCAGATGGCGAGCATCGACCGTGCGTACGGCACGGTCGGGACGCCGCACATCTTCCATTGCGAGGACGACTGGCGCTTCTTCCGCGGCGGCTTCATCGAGGAGTCGGCGGCGGTGCTCGACGGCGACGCACGGATTTCGATGGTCAACGGGCGACGCCTCGGCCAGAATCCGGTGCACGACGCCATCTTCAGGCATGCGCCGCTGCGCCGGGTGAGCGGCGTCGAGGTGCGCGCACCGTCGATCGAAGCAAGCGATATCTGGGGCGGATACGGTTTCAATCCGGGATTGCGGCGCCTCTCGGACTACCGGCGCATCGGCTCGTTCGCGAGCCGGGGCCACGAGAAGCACATCTCGATGTGGTTCAAGCGCCGGGGCATGGGCATGGTCACGCTCGAGCATCCCGCATGGGAGACGATCGGCGGGGCCAGGCACGTTCCGGATCCGACGATACCGCCGGGAACCTACTCGACCGGGCGCACCCGCCCGCCCGGCGTCGTGGAGCCCCCCGCGTCCCGCAACGCCCCATGCCCCTGCGGCTCGGGCGAGCGGTACAAGCACTGCCACGGCATGTAGCGGCACCCGCGCACCGCTGGTTCCGCACCGCTCCGGTTATGCTCACGGCTTTCCGCGTGCCCGACGCACGCGCATGCCGGGGAGGAACACGATGGCTGGGAGCAGGGAGCACCCGAACGCGGCCGCGATCGTCCGTCACCACCGCATCGACACCGGCCGGAAGTTCCGGCTGAAAGACCACGACCCGGGCGACACCGGTCCGCTGGACGACGGAGACAAGCTCCGTGCGATGGAAGCCTTGGAGGACGGCAAGGAGGCGCTCACGCTGCTGCAGGACAGGCTCTACGCGCAGGACCGCTGGTCGGTGCTCCTGATCTTCCAGGCGATGGATGCCGCCGGCAAGGACGGCGTCATCAAGCACGTGATGTCCGGCGTCAACCCGCAGGGCTGCCAGGTGTACTCGTTCAAGGCGCCCTCGCCCGAGGAGCTCGACCACGACTGGTTGTGGCGCTGCGCGCGTGCGTTGCCCGAACGCGGTCGCATCGGCATCTTCAACCGCAGCTACTACGAGGAAGTGCTGGTCGTGAAGGTCCACCCGGCGATCCTGCGCTCGCAGAAGCTCCCGCACTCGCTCGTCGGCAGGCACATCTGGAAGGAGCGCTACCAGGACATCCGCGGATTCGAGCGCCACATGGCGCGCAACGGCACGCTGATCCTCAAGTTCTTCCTCAACGTCTCGCGCGACGAGCAGAAGAAGCGCTTCCTCGAGCGGATCGAGGAGCCGACGAAGAACTGGAAATTCTCGGCGGGCGACGTCCGGGAGCGCGCGCACTGGGACGAGTACCAAGCGGCCTACGAGACCATGATCCGCGAGACCGCCGCACCGCACGCGCCGTGGTACGTGGTGCCGGCCGACAACAAGTGGTACACCCGCGTCGTCGTCGGCGCGGCGATCGTCGACGCGCTCTCCGGCCTCGATCTGCGCTATCCGCGCCTGGGCAAGGCCGAGCGGGCCGAACTCGCCCTGGCGAAGCGCGCGCTCGCCGCCGAACGCGACTGAAGGACAGCCGGCGGCCTCGATGCGCTTCACGATCGCGACCTACAACATACACAAGGGGTTCTCGCACCTCGCGCGGCGCATGGTGATCCACGAGCTGCGCGACCGCCTGCACCACATGGACGCCGACGTCCTGTTCCTGCAGGAGGTGCAGGGCTCGCACGAGCACCATGCCATCCGGTACGACGACTGGCCGGGCAAGCCGCAGCACGAGTTCATCGCCGGACAGGTCTGGCGCGAGACCGCCTACGGCAAGAACGCGGTCTATCGGCACGGGCACCACGGCAACGCGCTCCTGTCGCGCTATCCGATCGTCGTGCAGGAGAACGAGGACATCTCGGCGCACCCGTTCGAGAGCCGCGGGCTCCTGCACTGCGTGGTGCGCCTGGGGCGGCGCATGCCCGACCTCCACTGCATCAACGTCCACCTCGGGC